>NZ_JADBTZ010000038.1:0-19397 GCF_020245885.1 Microcystis sp. M165S2
AAACTGTCAAAAAATCTTTATCGACTAGAACCCATCAGTGCAAGTGTGGGTGTGTTTTGGATAGGGATGAAAACGCCGCAATCAACATCCTTAAAAGGGGACTAAGTACGGTAGGGCATACCGGAACCTTCGATGCTCGATCCAATAAACGCTTGGGGAGAGAATACCTCTACTTTTTCAGAAGCAATTCTGTCTAAGCAAGTAATCTCTGTGAACCAAGAATTCCCGTCTCTTTAGAGCGGGGAGTGTCAATCGTCGCCCTAGATGCTACTCAGTACTATAGTTCAGAGAAAATTAGTTGTCCTTGTTGCTCAAGCCGCACCTCAAAACAGGGAAAGATAACCTATCAAATCAGGAGAAAGGTAAAATTGGCTAAAGATTTAGTTTATCAAGCAGCCAAAAATGCTTTGATCAAAGATAATTGGTTAATTACTCATGACCTTTATACGATAAGTTTTGGAGGGGTGAATATGGCTGTCGATTTAGGCGCAGAAAAGCTGATTGCTGCGACTAAAGATCATCAAAAGATTGCCGTAGAAATTAAAAGTTTTTTAGAGGGATCTTCAGCGATCTCAGAATTTCATACTGCTCTAGGACAATTTATTAATTATCGGGCGGTTTTAAAGAGAAAAGATCCAGATAGGGTTTTGTTTTTAGCTATTCCTAGTTTTACTTACGACACTTTTTTCTCTTTAGATTTTACCCAATTAATGATTAGAGAAAACCATTTAAAATTAATCATTTTTTCGCCAAATCAGGAGGTAATTTTAACATGGATAAATTAGCAAAATATCGTCAATTAGTCAAAAGTATTCTTTCGGAATATACTCAATATAAACCTACTTGTAATGATTTAGAGATTCAAGCTATTTTTGATGAACAAAAAGAACATTATCAGGTCGTTACTTTTGGGTGGGAAGGCGAAAAGTATGTACATTATTGTCTCATTCATATTGACCTCAAGTCTGATAAAATTTGGATTCAATGGAATATGACAGAACAAGATATTGCTGAAGACTTAGTTAAACTAGGTGTTCCTAAAAAAGATATTGTCATTGGCTTTCATCCTCCTGTACTTCGACAATTGACGGATTATGCAGTAGGATAGACTCGTTTATCCTACTGCAATTAATCTTGGTTAGCTGTCTGTTGTTTGAGAGTTATCTGTGGGTGACTTTGCTTTTTTTGATAGGACACATTTTACTTTTGTTGCGGCTAAACCTAGTCCGAGTAAACCTAGACTAAAGACATTAGAAGGCTCAGGGACACTCTTTGGAGGCTGTGCGACAGATTTTATTGCAAGATGATCAAATTCAAGTAAATCTTCTGTAACTGGATTTGCAATTGGATATGTCGTTATATTTTCAAATCCTATCGAGGAAATCGATTCTCCTTGTAGTGCATCAATACGCAAGTAAGCATTACGTTGAAGTGTTGCCGATTTCCAATTTGCTCCTGCAAGCTGTTCAATTGTTTGTGAAAAAGGTATGCCATTGATGAAGAGGCGATGATTTGTTATTGGAACATCTCCTGGAGAAGATGGTGGGGGATTTAAAGATTGAAACCCTGAAAGCCCAATTCCAACTGATATAATGCTACTGCTAAAATTAAGCGTAGTAAGTTTTGCACATTCTGTACTCGGACAATATATACCATTACTAAATTGGTTACTAGGAATATTAAATAATGTGTGTTGACCATCCCAGCTTTGAGAATACGTATTTGAAAGATTAGGAAGACTTGTAATCGTTGATGTAAAAACTCCTCCAGAATATGTAATGCTTAAACCAGGAATTAGAGTTTTGTCTTCAAAATCCTCAATTGTATATCCTGTGATACCTACATTTTGATTGAGGATTGTAGGGTCAGATGAGAATACAGTAGATGGAAAAAAAGTAATGCTTACTGCTTGAGCAGAATTTACACCACTTAAGGATAACAGTATAGAACCAGTAACCGTTGTGACAAATGCGTGAAAAATTAGACGATTCATGATGAATTTTCTCCTTAATTTGATTACTTCAAAACTTTGACAATTGAACTAAAATAGATCACTCTTCAAAAAAACTCAGCCCTAATTAAATTTGAGACCTTAATTGTGGAGAACTGATTTTCTCCAGATATGCTGGCAAATCATCCAGAGAAAGCAATGTTAAAAAACTTAACTTAGTTTCATTGACTTTCTCCAAAAACCCCAACACCTTACCCTCAGACATCTCAGCATTAACCTCAACAAAAACATAACCAATTCTGTCCGATAAAACCTCCTCAGAAATCTCAATAAAATCCTCACCCGGCATCACAGGACAACATTCAACTTTTCCCTTATCCCTCACCACCAAATCCGCTACAGCTAAACGAGATCGCATGATGGGATTCCAACTATCACTCGCTTCCAAATCTGTGGCAATACCCAGAGACCGTAAGCAACAGTTGACCGCATACACAGCCAAAGTATTGAGATACACTTGTTCTGCTAGAGCAAAATCAGAATGTTGTTGACAAAAGTAATCCGCGATTTCATGGGCTTCCCTTCCTAGAGCAATCAAAAATACAGAACTATGATTAATTCCTGTAGGCATTATCTTGATTTCCCCCCATTGGAAGCTTAAATTTTCCACAAGAATCCCTGCAAACTCAGCCAGTGAGTTTTTCAAAAGCTATTCACCTCCTTAAAAAATTACAAATAAGACAGAATTTCCTGCCCGATTAAAGGCGCAACCGTCTTCATCTGGCGCAAGAAAAAATTCTTCACCACCGCCACCGTCAAGCTAAAAGAATCCGCAATCTCCTGCCAAGATCGCGCCTCCAATCGTGCCCTCAAAATTGCCTTCAAAGTCGCCTTCGGGCAATTATGGACATGATGGCGAGACAACAACTCCGGATCAGACTCAATATACTCAGCGATCAACTCCGACAAACAAAGCTGTTCCTCTGGCTGAGCCAAATTCTCAAAGACAACAGACTCACCGCTCACCTGCTGTAGAGGCGATACCGATAAAGTTGCCCTTGCCAGATCCAGAAAAACGCGATCGCCCAAAGCCCGATTAGCCCTTCTTAGCCCAGATAACCGACAGAGAACCGCCAACCAGACAAAGTTTTGCTGATTAATCGCGATCCCTTTAACCTGCAACGTTAACCAGAATCCCAGCCCAACCTTACCGACTTGACTAACCATTGCCGTCAGTTGGTACTTGCGACGAATCAGTTGCTGCTTCTGCGCCCTGATCAGCGGGTCAAGGGTTTCAGCATACGCCTCTCGCAACAGAATATCCAGCCGATAGTTGACCCAATCCAGAAAATTGCCCCGGTCAGGATCGAACTGGTCGAGGTGGAAAGCAACCCAACATAACGTTCGATTAACCGCATCCTCATAGACCTCTACAGAATAATGACCTCGACCCCGTAGCCGACCCGATAATCGCAGAGCATCAAGTAACCGAGCGATCGCGGCTTGCTGTTGCAAACCCACTGTCCTAGAACAGGAACGCGCTTGCATGGCGAGGTATTGCAGCTCATCATCATCGGTTTGCTTCAGGGAAGTTCCCCGATGGCGATGGGAGGCCATGGAATTCAAACGAACTTCAGAAGAGGAGAAACAGGGTTGGGTTAACGGCATAGATGATGTTCTCAACTGCTTTCATAAAAGAAATCACCTCAAACTCCTGCGAACGTCTCAAGTTGTTACAAAACTTTATATTTTAGAAATTTAATTGACGGTCAACCCCCTGATTGACTAAAGCGATTTCTTGGAATGAATATCCCGGCAGCCTCCATTAACGGTGCGTTCACTGGCGCTAGCGACACCCTACCTCGATCAATTTTGCTACATTCTGAATTTGGAATTGCTGGCCAACACCTGATCTTGTTGGCTCTGTGAAAGTCTGGGACTACAATAGAGAAAAGTGACAATTTTTGCCAGAGTGATCACCGAGGACTAATAAAGAATGACGGCTATCCTAGGGAAACCTGCCACACTTAACACTCCGATTCTGCACCGTCTTGCCAATGGTTTAACGATTATTGCCGAAAGTCAACCGGTAGAAGCGGTTAATCTCAATGTTTGGCTGCAGGTCGGCTCGGCCTTAGAATCGGATCAGATCAATGGGATGGCTCATTTTCTCGAACACATGGTTTTTAAGGGAACCCGTAACTTAGACAGTGGTGAATTTGAACGGGCGATCGAATCGAGGGGAGCGGTGACTAATGCCGCTACTAGCCAAGAATACACCCATTATTACATTACCACTGCCCCGCAGGACTTCGCCCATCTGGCCCCGCTCCAGCTAGAAGTGGTTTTAGAAGCTTTAATTCCCGATGAAGCTTTTGAGCGGGAAAGACAGGTTATTTTAGAAGAAATTCGTCGTTCTCAGGATAATCCCCGTCGTCGCACTTTTTATCGCACCATGGAGACTTGTTTTCAAGTTTTACCCTATCGTCGTCCGGTGTTGGGGCCGACGGAAGTGATTGAAAATCTTACTCCTCAACAAATGCGCGATTTTCATCGGACTTGGTATCGTCCCGAATGGATGACGGTGGCGGTGGTGGGTAATTTGCCTGTGGATGATTTAATGGCTATTGTGAGGGATTCTCTAGATGCTTTAGGCAGTAAGGGCAATTCTGGGCTTATTTCCCATCCTATCGCTAATCTACAGCCCGAAGCTCCTTTTAACCAGATTATCCGTCAAGAATACGAGGATGAAAATTTGCAGCAGGCCCGCTTAATCCTATTTTGGAAAGTGCCGGGGTTGAGAGACTTAGAAAAAACCTATCCTCTCGATGTTTTAGCGGCTATTCTCGGTCAGGGCAAGGTATCGCGATTATTTCAGTCTCTGCGCCAAGAAAAGGGCTTAGTTTCCCAAATAACTGCCAGTAATATGTCCCAAGCAGTGCAAGGAGTGTTTTCCGTGTCGGCCCAATTAGCCTCGGAAAATATCGAGCAAGTGGAGAGAGAGGTATTAGCACAGATTGAACAAATTCAACAGGAAGCTGTGACAGTTTCTGAACTGGAAAGAGTTAAAACCCAAGTGGCCAATCGGTTTATTTTTAGCAACGAAAGACCGAGCGATCGAGCCAACCTTTACGGTTATTATCATACTCAGATCGGTGATTTACAACCGGCTTTTTGTTATCCCCAACACATTGAAGCCCTCACTTTAGAGGACATTCAAAATGCCTCTCAAGAGTATTTAAATCCCAATGCTTACGGTGTGGTTGTGGTGAGACCAATCAGTAATCAGTAATCAGTAATCAGTAATCAGTAATCAGTAATCAGTAATCAGTAATCAGTGAACAGTAATCAGTAATCAGTAATCAGTAATCAGTAATCAGTAATCAGGGATAAAGATGAAGATAAATAAATAACTAATTAGGGTCTGCTGAAAAAGTTTTTCGGTGGGGGTTGGGGGTTGGGGTGTGGGGTGTGGGGTTTTACCCATTTTCAGGTGGTCAATTACCTAATTTTCAGGGAAAAAGTCCCGGAATTTTCCCCCCAATCACTCCCATGCTAGGCACTTTTTGAGGGAAAAAAAGTCTAAAAACCTTGTTGGATAAGGTTTTTAGATTTATTCAGCAAACCCTAATTAACTTAAAACTTACATCTGATAACTGATAACTTATAGCATTTCTGATTCACAAGAGGTACATTATCAATGCTGAAAAGCTTAATCAACAAAGGTTAAGCTGTGCCTCACAGATGCGATGACCGCTATAAATAAATAACTAAATAACTAATTAACTTAAAACTTACATCTGATAACTTACATCTGATAACTGATAACTTACATCTGATAACTGATAACTGATAACTGATAACTGATAACTGATAACCTATGTGGACTCAAATTGCTCGACATATTACCCAAACCACGGAAAAACCTTTTGAAATTGAGAAAAGTCGTCCCGTTAGTGGTGGCTGTATCAATCAGGGTTATGCCGTCACTGGCAATGGTTTAATTTATTTCGTTAAGATTAACCAAGCGAACCAAGAGGCCATGTTTGCTGCCGAAGCTTTAGGATTAAAGCAAATTCACGCTACCAAGACTATCAGGGTTCCGGAGCCAATTTGTTGGGGAATTGCCGAGAAATCTAGTTATTTAGTGCTAGAGTGGCTAGAATTCGGCGGTGGCAATAGTCAAAGCTGGGAAAAAATGGGGCGAAATTTAGCTCGTTTACATCAAGTTTCCCTGTCCGATCGCTTTGGTTGGCAGTGTAATAATACCATTGGTTCTACTCCCCAGATTAATACCGTTAGTAACAGTTGGGCGGATTTTTTCGCTCATCAGCGTATTGGCTATCAATTAAGACTTGCGAAGGAGCGCGGCGGCAATTTTCCCGACGAGGATCAAGTTATTCCCGCTATTAGCGAGATTTTGAGTCAGCATCAACCCCATCCCTCCCTCGTCCATGGTGATTTGTGGTCGGGAAATGCGGCCATTACCGTCGATGGGGAACCGGTAATTTTAGACCCTGCCACCTATTGGGGAGACCGGGAGGTAGATTTAGCCATGACGGAACTTTTTGGCGGTTTTCCCGCGGCTTTTTATCGGGGTTATAACGATGTTTTCCCCCTCGATGGCGGTTATCAACAGCGCAAAACTCTTTACAATCTCTACCACATTCTCAATCACTTTAATTTATTTGGTGGTGGTTACGCTTCCCAGGCCAATCGGATGTTACAGGAAATTCTTTAAGGGTTTTACTTGTGAATCTTTGCTGAGGATAAATTATGTCTATTCGAGAAAATACTGTGATGAAAACTCCAGCGACAAAAGTATGTAACGATGCAGAGTTTATGGCGTTACCCGACGATGGTAATCGTTACGAATTGGTCAAGGGAGAGTTAACTAATATGGGTAATTCTGGGGCTTTACACGGTTATATTGCCATTCTTTTAAGTGCTGCTTTATTTGGTTTAGTAACATCTCGAAAACTAGGTGTATTATTGGACTCCAGCACTGCTTTTACTATGAAAAATGGCAATAAACGTTCTCCCGATATAGCTTTTTTTGCCAAGGAACGTCTGCAAGGATTGGAAGAATTGCCGACGGGTTTTCTAGAAGGTGGGCCAGATTTAGTGGTAGAAATTCTCTCTCCTGGCAATACAGTGGCAGAAATTGAGGACAAAATTGTCGAATATTTTGCCAATGGTACTCGTTTGCTCTGGGTTATCAGTCCGGGTCAACACTATGTCTTAGTTTATCGTTCTGGGTACGAACCGCAGCGATTATTAACATCAGGAGATTTTCTGGAGGGGGAAGAGGTGGTTCCGGGGTTCACTTTTCCGGTGGCCGACTTGTTTCACAAACTATCTTTTTGACTCTTTCTTCTCAACAAATCGGCTAATAAATCGGCACTGTCACTAATGGCTAGATGGGAAGCTTGTTGAGCCATGGCGGCCAATTTTTCGGGATTAGACCATAAATCGAGGACTAATTCGCTTAAAAACTGAGCAGTTAACTCATTTTGACGATAAAGATAAGCGGCTTGAGCTTCAGCGAAAACTTTGGCATTGTAGAACTGATGGTCTTCGGCAGCAAAAGGATAGGGAATTAAAATCGAAGGCGTACAAGTGATCGCTAATTCTGTTAAAGTGCCGGCTCCAGAGCGACTGATAGCCAGATTAGCTCTTTGCCATAATCCCGCCATATTGTCGTAAAAAGGCCGGGAAAAATAGTTAGAATGGCGCAAACTATCCGCTTCGGGGTCGTTTTCTCCCGTGAGATGCACGATATAAATTCCTTTTTCTAACCATTGGGGAGCGCTTTGCCGGACAATTTGATTAAGAGCCACGGCCCCTTGAGAACCACCGGCAACGACAATCAAAAAAGCAGTCTCTGGAATCGGTAAATCTAGGGACTGGGGAATGAGAAACTGCTCTCGTACTGGTGTACTAACCCAAGTGGTGCGAGTGCCGGGTAAATAGCTGGCGGTTCCCTGAAAACCGAGGGCGACCGTATCGCACCAGCGACCGAGAACTTTCGTGACTTTGCCCGGTATGTAGTTAGATTCGTGTAGGATGACGGGAATATTGGCTAAACGAGCCGCTAAAATGGTCGGGCCTGCGATATAACCCCCGGTGGTAAAAACTGCCGCTATCTGACGTTTTTTGATTAAACTACGCACTTGCCAAATGGCCCGCAGTTGACTGAACAGAATCTTGAGAGTTTTTAACCCCAAACGGGTTTGAAATCCCTCAATGGGGATGGTGTGCAGGGGATAGGTTTTTGGAACTAAGGACTGTTCGAGACGGTCTGGAACTCCTAACCATTCAATCTCGTAATCCGGCAAGCGCTCGGCCAGGGCCAAAGCGGGAAATAAATGACCACCAGTACCACTAGCGGCAATCAATAGACGGGTTGGAGTGCGTGCCATAATTCGAGAGAGGGGAAATTCAGCCCTAGAATGAAATAATCTACCATAGTTATTGATCGATCCTTACACAAACTATCACTAATGCGTAACTTGAACACAATCCCCGATAAATTTTTTCGTCAATCCCTCAATTTTTCCCTATCGTTGCTGTTAGGTTTGGGGTTAACTTTCACCCTCGCTACCGGCCTGCGAGCCGAAAAGCCAGAAACTGCTCCGGCTAATTTAAAAACGCTTATCTCCAAAATCGAAACGGCGGCTAACGAGCGAGATATCAAGCAATTAATGGAGTTTTATAGTCCGAAATTTACTAATTCCGATGGCTTGACCTACGAAAAAACTAAAAAGGTTTTAACTCATTTTTGGGAACGTTATAACAATCTAAAATACACCACGACTCTCGAATCTTGGAGTCGTTCCGGTGATAAGTTAACGGCCAATACAATTACTAAAATTACTGGGACGGGAAAGGTGCAGGGACGAGTGGTGGGAATGAATGCTACGATTCGTTCTCGTCAACAATTTCAAGGCAATAAACTTGTTTATCAGGAGATTTTAAGCGAGAGAGTTGAGTTAAGCACGGGCAAAAATCCCCCCAGTGTTCAAGTGAGAATTCCCGAAAGGGTGAAAGTGGGTCAAGAATTTGATTTTGATGTGATTATCCGCGAACCTTTAGGGGATGATTTATTGGCCGGAACGGCGATCGATGAGAAAGTAGATATTGAGCGTTATATTAATACAAAGCCTCTAGAATTGGAATTATTACAGTCCGGCGGTTTATTTAAGCGGGTAAAAGCCCCGGCAACACCGGAAAATCGTTGGTTATCGGCGATTTTAATTCAAGGAGATGGGATTGTTGTCGTTACTCAACGGGTTAAGGTAGAAAAGTAATTTTTATCTGGGTTTTGCTGAAAAAGCTTGTTGGTGGGGTGTAGGGTTTTATTCCCCCCCTTCACTCCAATGACTGGCACTTTCAGGCAATTTAATCCTTATTTTTGCCGTTTTTGAACCCTCAAAAATTAATTATGCAAGAGGTTTAATAAATACTCTGATTAACCATAGAGGTGCGAAACATCGCTCGTCCATACTTTAAATTTTGTTAAATTTACTTGACCAAAAGACGTTGTTAGGGAAGCATCGACGGCATCTAAGCCGCGAGTCATTAAAATCCGCCCGATTCTGGGGGTGTTATGACGAGCATCAAAGGTGTACCATTGATGGTCTAAATAAACTTCAAACCAAGCACTAAAATCCATCGGTAGAGGTTGGGGAGAAATACCGATATCTCCGAGATATCCAGAGGCATAACGGGCGGGAATATTTAAGCAACGGCAAAAAGTCAAAGCTAGATGGTTAAAATCGCGACAAACCCCCGTTCTTTCCCGATAGACATCATAGGCGGTTTTCGTCACCCGCGCGTATTCGTAACCAAAACGAATGTGACTATGAACCCAATCACAAACCGCTTGTACCCTTGCCCAACCAGGGGGAGTTTGTCCGAAAAGTTCCCAGGCAATTTCCGAAAGCAAATCTACTTCACAATAACGGCTACTCATTAGGTAGGGAAAAACTTGGGTTGGTAACTCTGCTAAAGGAATTTCTTGGGCATTCCAATTAACGATATCGGGTTTCCATTCATTCTCGATAACTGCTTCATTGTGAATGCGTATCTGTCCGTCGGGTAAAATTAGACGACTGGTTCGATTACCGAAGCTATCTAAAAATTCTTCTATTTTTGTTGCCGGTTCCACCTGCAAATTTTCCGATTGTCTAACTTGATCTAAAATTGAGGGATGTAGATAAAGTTTTAACAACATGACCACGGGTAAGGGGGCATCAAAGCCAAATTCATAACCAACACGGATTAACATTAGGACTCCTATCTAGATAGTAATTTTGTCGGGATTTGTCGGGATGAAACGCAAATAATCGCCAGACTGAAAAAAGTTATGCCCGACTACTTGGTTAAAAGTTTGAGGAGAAAGTAATGGCCGGGCTGAAAACCGATAAGCTTTGTACAGAGTTACTTTTATTATAAACCGCCTCAACTAAAAGCTTTGTAACTTTGAAGACAAGCCATCGGGAGGATTCGCTCTATCGAAAAGAGTCGGGGGTGGATGGTTCCTCTAATAGACGGATTTCCATGGGGATGTAGGCCAGTTTAGCAAAAATCTTTTGTTGATGACTGACGGGCCACCATTCGTAAAGAAAAATTTCTAAAGGTCGCCAGAGGGCCACCCAACCACTAATTAATAATCCTTCTTCTAAGAAGTGAATAAATGTATCGCTGCCAAAACGACTAATTAATTCGCTGAGACTCAAACAAACAAAAAGAAAGGCGAGACCAATTATCAAAGATATGCGTCCTTGTCGCCAAATTGTGCGTAATTTTCTTTGTTCTCCCTGTTGGCGATAGTCAAAATAATTATGTAAAGCTGAGGGTAACAGATGTCGGGCGGTATTCTGTTCGTTACTGGGAAGATAAAAGACTAATTTAAGGGGGGTATTTAGGGGGAAGTCATCCACAGAGTTAATAATATAGTTTTCGGCGTTATCGTCTAAATCTCTATCTAAGAATGGCGAAGGATCGAGAGAATTAAAGACTTGCTGTAACTGATTAAGTTTAATTTCAATTAAGTAAGTTCCTTCCTCCTCTCGATAATAGGATTGTAATTTATTTACCAGTTTAGACATTAGTTATTAATGTTAAGCAAATGGGGTGAACTGACACAACTAAAATCTACTACTAGAAGTTACTTCATCTTGCTCATACAGGCTGAGAATTGAGCTATCTGTGAGAATATTTTAGCTGTATCAGTCCCAGATAATTAATTTAATTTATCGACCAAAACCAGCGTACCAAAAATAGGTGGCCATCGGGATTACTGTGGCTAAAACCAGTAAAACTATCACCCAAATTGTGGCGCTTTTATCGTCAGTTTCTTCTGCGGTAGTAAAGGTACTTTCGATATTAATTGTCGCTACTTCCGGCGGCCCGGGATCCGCTTCTCCAGAAAGTACCGCCGTTAGACGACGACTAGCATCGAGTAAAGCTTGATTATATTTTCCCCCATCTTTGAGGGGAACTGCCATAGTTTCCGAGAGGATACTATCAGCAATAGCATCGGTTAATAGGGGTTTTGCTTCCTCCCCAACCCGCATAGCAGTTTTATTGGTTAAAGTATCAAGAACGATGATAGTTTGATTGGCACGATCTTCGGGGTTAGGATACCATTCTCTCAGGATATCATCGGCTAAATTGTCAATTTTTTGACCGTAATCCAAGCGCCGGACTACCACCATTCTCACTTCCTGGCCGGTTTTTTCGGCGAGGTTTTTCAGATCTTTATTTAATTTTCCTTCGTTAGCGGCACTAATGGCCGAAACGGGATCGACCACATAAGTGGGCGCTCCGGAGCTTAAAATGGGGAGGTCATAGACTCCCATGGCAGCAGCCGGTGATAGGGAAACACCCAAGGCTACACAGCAGGAGAGAAGGAGAGAAGCTAATAATTTGAGCATATTGATTCGGTAAAATTCCTATAGAACATAATAGGGGAAAAGTTTCCTGTTTTTTGAGTCGGGAAACGGGAGACGGGGTGATGGGGAGTATTTTCAGTGAACAGTGAACAGTGAACAGTGAACAGTGAACTGAAAACTCACATCTGATAACTGAAAACTCACGTCTGATAACTGATAACTGATAACTGATAACTGATAACTGATAACTGATTATGAGTGATTTTGAGGAACTAGAGTCTAAAAAACGGGAAAAAGCCCTAGAAATGCAGGCATATCGCGATAATTTGCTCTCGCGGGTGACAAGATTACTAATTTCTCAAGATATCCACTTGGCGATCGATCATACCCTAGAACTGCTCTGTCAATTTACCCAGAGTGCGCGCTGTTACATTATTCAATATTCCACCTGTCGTCAGCAGTGGAGTATGGTTTATGAATACTGTCACCCCAACTATCCGCAAGTTATCCCGATTCGGGAACAATCACAAAATCTCTCGACGGAAACCTTTCCCTGGTTTTCTGAACAATTATTAAACGGTATTCCAGTTAAACTGAACTCTTTAGACGATTTACCCGCTACTGCTATCCCTGAAAGAACTATTCTCGCTCATAGTTCTACTCCCTGTCTCTTAATCGTTCCCATGTGGGATAGTTGTGGGGTAACGGTGGGTTATCTGGGATTGGATGCAAGTGCAGAAAAGCAATGGACGAAGGAAGATGTCACCTTTGTCCGGTTGGTGGGAGAATTAATTGCGATCGCACAAAGTAGATATGAAGCGGAAAAAGGATTAAAAGAGGCTAAAGAAGCGGCAGTTAAGGCAAATAAAGCTAAAAGTGAGTTTCTAGCTAACATGAGCCACGAATTACGCACTCCTCTTAATGCTATCTTGGGTTTTACTCGCTTAATATACCGGGATAGCAGCGTCAGCAGTGAATATCGGCAATATTTGGAAATTGTCAATCGTAGCGGAGAACATTTATTAGAGTTAATCAACGATATTCTAGAAATGTCGAAGATAGAAGCGGGAAGAACGGTTTTTAATCCTAGTAATTTTGATTTATACGCTCTTTTAGATAATATTGCCGAAATGCTACGCTCACAAGCGCAGGCAAAAGCTTTAAGCTTAATTTTTGATCGCAGCTCCGATCTGCCTCAATATATATGTACTGATGAAAGTAAATTGCGACAGGTGTTAATCAATCTCTTGGGTAACGGATTGAAGTTTACTGAGTCGGGAGGGGTAACTCTCCGGGTAAAATTAGGGGAGAAAAGAGAAGATTATCAGCGATTGGTCTGGGAAATTGAAGATACAGGCGCAGGAATCGCTCCAGAGGAGATTTATAAGCTATTTCAACCCTTTAACCAAACGGAAACGGGACGAAAATCCCAACAGGGGACAGGATTGGGTTTACCTATCAGTAAAAAATTTGTTGAGTTGATGGGAGGTGCGATCGGAGTTAGTAGTATTCTGGGTCAAGGAAGTATTTTTAGTTTTGATATTCAGGTGGGTTTGGTGGGAGAAAATGAGATTAAAACCGAAACCAATAGGGCAAAAGTTATCGCTTTAGCCGAAAATCAGCCTAAATATCGCATATTAGTCGTCGATGATCGACCAGAAAGCCGTTTGCTGTTGCTGAAACTCCTGGCTACCCTAGGATTATCCGTGCAAGAGGCTGCTAATGGTCAAGAAGCGATCGCAATTTGGCAAGCATGGCAACCTCATCTTATCTGGATGGACATGAGAATGCCAGTGAAAGACGGTTACGAAGCAACTAGGGAAATTCGGCAGTTAGAGGCTGATAATCGCGGAAAAACGGTGATAATTGCCCTAACTGCCAGCGCTTTTGAAGAGGATCGCGCCTTGGTTATTGCCGCCGGTTGTGATGATTTCGTGCGTAAACCTTTCCGAGAGGAAGTTATCTGGCAAAAAATGAGCGAATATCTAGGATTAAAATATATTTATGCCGATAATGAGCCAAATCAACCCAATTATTCGCCTGTTTTCCTCGATTCCCTGCAATCGCTATTAAAATTAATCAGTCCCGTCTGGATTGGACAATTGCAACAAGCAGCGCGAGAATGTGATGATGAAAAAATTATCGCCCTAACCGCAGAAATTCCCGCCGATTATGCTATCCTTGCCCAAGGTTTACAACAGTTAGCCGGAGAATTTTCCTTTGATGCGATCGAAACCATAATTAGAGATTTAAACATATCTTAAGAGAGTATTTTATCTATATCTCAAAAACGTGATATTCTAAAGGCATAAATCCCTAAATATGGCAATTTTAAAAGATGAAACTGTTAAAAATGCTCATCGGCACTTGGTTAATACTGCCGATTTTTTCTGTTCAAGCTCAAGTCCCCTCGCTTCCCCCAATTAAGCAAAATTCCCCCAATCTTGGTGATCTACCCAATGATCCCACCCAGCAGAAAAATTGGCTTTGTAACCGAGGAGATCAACGCATTGCTGTGGCTGCCAAAGAAGAGAAAGGTTGGAAAGAATTAATTGAAAAACAAGGTTGGCAATGTGGTGAAGGAAATACCGATATACCCGATCAAACTCTCGGCTTTTCCTGTGAACCAGAACAAACCCTCGGCCTCTTGACAGTTTACTGGTTAAATGGTAGTAATGGTCAACAACAATTAAGCCAATGGCGAGATAAATTAGCAGCACAACAGGGGATGGTTTGTACCATCAATAACGTGCGGTTATTCGATACTCAAGAAAATATACCCAATCCATTACAACCATGATTAAATTAGCAGTTTTACCTCAATCTATCCTCCTAGGTATCAGTTTACTATTCAATAATTCTCTGCCCTTACTTGCCCAATCTACACCCCTGAGCGTGGATAATTTAAGAAACACCGTCTATAATATTCCCAATCGGGGTTCCGTAATTGTCAGCGATGGTATTTTTCAATCCAATGAGGGACAGATTTTAGGAGTGCAAGTCAGTCGAGAAGCTTTGATGGGGGACTATAATAATGATCAAAGGACTGATGGGATTGCCGTGTTAAGAGTGATTACCAGAGATCAACAGCAATTACATTATTTAGCCCTAGTGATTGATAATAACGGTACTGCCACTAACACCGATACTGTCCTGTTAGCAGATCGAGTAATTGTCGATAATCTGAGTGCCAAAGATGGTATGATCACCGTCAACATGAGAAGATTTCTCCCCCGGGATCCTTCCTGTTGTCCGTCGGGAGTTATCACCCAACAATTTGCGATTAATCCTAGTATTAATCAATTGACTTTACTGAGTACCAACGAAAGTCAACCCACCACCCCAAATGTGCAGGTAGTTCCCGCTTCTCCCCTGAGAATTAATAATAATAATCTCCCCTTTCAACCTCCTGCTGGGGCCATCCAAATCCGCTTTTAACCTTGTTTTTGGTGCGTTACGCTGCCCTAACGCACCCTACCTTTTTACTTAACAAAAAATGGCCTACAAATATCCCATCCAACGCTGGTATATTGCCGCAGCTAATCCCGAAAAAATCGAGGGGTTAGCGCGAGAAATGGGACTATCATCGTTATTAGCAACTATCTTAATTAATCGCGGTATTGATACCCCAGAAATAGCTAAAACTTATATAGATCCTGAAGTGGATAGCTTACCCTCTCCCCTGGGAGAATTTCCCGATTTAGAAAAAAGTGTCAATTTATTAGTAAAAGCGATCGCTAGAGGCGATAAAATTGCCATCTGTGGGGACTACGATGCCGATGGCATGACCAGTACATCTTTACTACTAAGAGCCTTGAGACATCTCGGTGCGGACGTGAATCATGCAATTCCCAGTCGCATGAAAGAGGGATACGGAATTAATCAGCGCATTGTCGAAGAATTTGCCGAATCGGGAGTCGGATTGATTCTCACCGTTGATAATGGTATTTCCGCTCACGAACCGATCGCCCTAGCGATAGAATTAGGATTAAAAGTTATTATCACCGATCATCACGATCTGCCGCCAATTTTACCAAATGCCTCCGCTATTCTCAACCCAAAGTTATTAACCCCGAACTCTCCCTATCAGGGATTAGCGGGGGTGGGAGTCGCCTATATTTTAGCGGTGACAACTGCCCAAAAAATGGGTAAATTACAGGGATTAACCGAGTCATTATTAGCATTATTTACCCTAGGCACTATAGCAGATTTAGCCCCATTAATCGGGGTAAATCGTCGCTGGTTAAAACGGGGTTTAAGAAAATTACCCAAATCGCAATTAGTCGGGATTCAATCCCTGATGCAAATAGCGGGAATTAGCGAGGAACAAAAGCAATTACAACCGGATGATATTGGCTTTAAATTGGGACCGAGAATTAATGCAATTGGCAGAATTGGTGATCCCCAGATAGTTATTGAATTATTAACCACCGATGATGCGGGAATTGCCTTAGAAAGAGCGATGCAGTGCGAACAAATTAATCGTACCCGTCAAGAATTGTGCGAAAAAATTGAAGAAGAAGCGATTAAATTAGTCGAAGAAACGCCGATTCTTTGGCAACAAGATCGAGTTTTAGTATTAGTCGAAAAAGATTGGCATCATGGGGTAATTGGTATTGTGGCATCCCGTCTAGTGGAACGCTACGGAGTGCCAGTTTTTATCAGTACTTACGAGGAAGAAGATACGGGTAAAATTCGCGGTTCTGCCAGAGGAATTGAAGAATTTCACGTTTTTGAAGCCCTGCAATTTTGCCAAGATTTACTAGGAAAATTTGGCGGTCATAAAATGGCGGGGGGTTTTAGTTTACCCACAGCTAATTTACTAGCATTTAAACAAAGATTAAGTCAATTTTCTCACAAAATTTTACAAATAGAACAATTAAAACCTTTAATTAAAATTGATACTATCATTGACTTTAAAAAAATTACTCTCGAACTTTTTCAACAAATTGATAGTTTGCAACCCTGGGGAATTGGCAATGAATTACCCGTTTTTTGGACTCCTAACGTGCGAGTAGTAGAACAGAAAACTATCGGAAAAAATCATTTAAAATTATTACTGGCTCAAACCGATGATACCAGAATTAAGGCATTAGCTTGGCGTTGGGGCGAATATTGTCCTTTGCCAAATCGTTTAGATGTTGCCTATAAACTAAAAGAAAATACTTGGAACGGCAATACAACTATAGAAATTGAATTAGTGGGAGTGCGATTACCCCAAGAAAATAATAATATTAAAAAAGCAATTTTTATGCACGCCGAAAAAATGTATCAATGTAGTTTTTGGGGTGATTTAAACGAGATTCGCATCAAAAATGAACAGGGCGATATTTTAGTCGTGCAGAAAGGGCAGCGAATTGGTTTATTAGGCAAAAATCGGCAACAAGCTAGAGAAGTCAACGTGACTGAACCCCGTTTTTATACTTTAATTAAAGTTGCCATCAAAGCTTTGGCTATCTAGGTCTGGCTGAATAAACCTAATACCAAATCCGTTTTTAATAGTGTGATTAACTCTCAAGTTATAAATTGTTTCTCCCTACACCCCACACCCCACACCCTTTGACGATGAACCAAACCATAGTGATCAAAATCGGTACTTCCAGTTTGACCGATAATGAAACCGGCCAATTATCCCTCTCCACGATCGCCGCTTTAGTGGAAGTCCTCACCCGGTTGCGCGCTGCCGGTCATCGGGTGGTATTAGTATCTTCCGGTGCTGTGGGAGTAGGCTGCCGTCGTCTGGGAATACAGGAAAGACCGAAAAAAATCGCCCTTAAACAAGCGATCGCCGCCGTCGGTCAAGGTCGTCTGATGCGGATCTATGATGACCTCTTTACCAGTCTTGGTCAACCGATCGCCCAAATTTTGCTGACCCGTCCCGAATTAATGGAACGCACCTGTTATGTCAACGCCTATAATACTTTTCAGGCTTTGTTTGAATTAGGGGTGATTGCCATTGTCAACGAAAATGACACCGTGGCGATCGATGAGTTAAAATTCGGCGATAATGACACCTTATCAGCCCTTGTAGCCAGTTTAATCGAGGCTGACTGGTTGTTTATCCTCACCGATGTGGATCGCCTCTACAGTGCCGATCCGCGGCTATTTCCCGAAGCGGCGGCCATTGCCCGAGTTAGTCCCGCGGAATTAGCGCAACTATCGATCGATGCCGGTAGTAGTGGCAGTCAGTGGGGGACCGGGGGTATGGCGACTAAATTGGCAGCGGCCCGGATTGCCACCAGCGCCGGGGTAGAAATGGCGATTACTAGGGGACGGCAGCCCAGCAATATCTTAAAAATTATGGCAGGAGAGGCGATTGGAACCCGTTTTGAGGCCCAAAAACGCAGTGATAACGCCCGCAAACGCTGGATCGCCTACGGACTAATGCCCATGGGTAAAATCTATCTCGATGCTGGGGCAATTCAAGCCATTTGTCAGGGGGGAAAATCTCTCCTAGCGGCCGGGATTACCAAAGTGGCAGGGGAATTTAGCGCCTCCGAATCGGTGCAATTGTGCGATCAAGAAGGCCGGGAATTGGCTAGGGGAATTGTTAATTATAGTAGTGAGGAGATCGATCGAGTTAAAGGTCAACATTCCGAGCGTATTGCCAGTTTATTAGGTTATATGGCCGCAGAAACCATTATTCATCGGGATAATCTCGTCGTTTTGAGTGCCTCGTCCACCACCTCGACCAATAAGGGATAATTCCGCCACTCAGAGCAAGTCCACCCAATGCCTTAAATGTAAAGAAATGTCTCAAAAAAACAACAAATTGTTAGACAAGCAAGAGAGTTAGACTAGGGATGTCCCCCGAAGTTCAACCCTGTGAGATTATAAATAAAGCGAAACTCAAAAATGTCTTTATTGCTGTTGGGAGAAACTTAATAATGCGAGACGCGGTAACTAGCCTGATTAGAAAATACGATGTCACCGGACGTTATCTCGATCGAGATGCGATCGATAATCTTAAACAATATTTCGCCTCGGGAACTGCCCGTCTAGCTGCCGCCGCCCTAATTAACGCTAATTCGGCGGCGCTCGTGCGTGGGGCGGCGATTCGTCTATTTGAAGAAGTTCCCGAATTGATCCGCGCTGGGGGTAATGCCTACACCACCCGTCGTTATTCTGCCTGTCTGCGGGATATGGATTACTATCTCCGCTATGCCAGTTATGCCCTAGTAGCTGCTGATACTAATGTTCTAGATGAGCGGGTACTGCAAGGACTGCGGGAAACCTATAATTCCCTCGGTGTTCCCATCGGTCCGACGGTGCGCGGTATCCAAATCATGAGCGAAATGATTCAAACCATGGCTCTTGATGCGGGTATTGCCGACACCTCTTTGATCGCTGAACCCTTTGATCATCTCACCCGCGAATTAAGCGAAGTGTCTATCTAATGCAGTTGTCAGTTATCGAAAATTTGGGTTAAAACCCCGTCGTTTTACGACGGCTTTAAGCTACAATGGAAAAAGCGATAACCAAGCTAAAAACTGAACCTTGACCACAGATAGTAGGGGGTTTCGTTCAGAAAAGACTTCAAATTCGGC
>NZ_JADBTZ010000380.1:0-3262 GCF_020245885.1 Microcystis sp. M165S2
CTGAAAGGTCGCGAAAGTCTGTGGACTTTGTGTAAGACAGTACATGGTTTTTTAACCGTGGTATGCAACGGTGGTTGAAGCAGAAACTTAAATCGTGAGGTTTAGGAATCGCCGCACTTTTAGGGCGGCGAGGATGTCAACTGTTGATTCGGTAACGCCTCTCGACTGAATATTCCAGCTATGATAGGAAACAGTGTCTAGTTAGGAAAAAACATGGTTCAGTCTTCCGAAAAAATTGAAGTTAAGTACGGGGAAAGAGAAATTGCCGAAGGAACATTAATTACTTTCCCCAATCCACGCCCGGGCAGAAATTACGATATTCAGATCACTCTGCCGGAATATACCTGTAAGTGTCCCTTTTCCGGTTATCCCGATTTTGCCACTATTTATCTTAGCTACGTTCCCGATCAAAAGGTGATGGAATTAAAGGCGATTAAACTTTATATTAATAGTTATCGCGATCGTTATATTTCCCACGAAGAAGCAATTAACCAAATTTTAGATGATTTGGTGGCCGCTTGCGAACCCTTGCAGATGAAAGTTAAGGGAGATTTTCATCCCAGAGGTAACGTACATACCGTGGTGGAGGTGATGTATAAAAAAGAATAGCCTAATTGTCTAGTTTGGGGATGGGGTTGCCTCCATCCCTTGCTTTTCTAGTTTTTGTTGTTCAAGTTTTTTGCTGTTCGAATATCTGTAGCCAGTCAACAGGAGAAGATGCTCAAGCAGGTTATATCGCTATCTTGTCCTTTATCTGATAGGTTTTACTCATCGAATCTGTCCTCTCCTTTCTGTTGTTCGTGTCTCTATGGTTTATCCTTAACCCTTGGCACAACCCGACAGAATTGTAAAAGCTAGGGTCATTAAAAAAAGCTGGTATTATCATTAAAGTAGTCCGAAGCCTGATCCTGATTTTATGTCCCAGAAAAATGAAATTCTTCCCCTGCTGTTGACGGTTATGGTGACATCGGCACTTTTAGGAGGAATTGCTTGGTGGTTGCTCAACAAAACCTTTCCCAATTTCAATGATCGATCTAATTTTTCTTCCTCCTCCTCCTCGAATAATCAAATTTCCGAAACGTTAGCTGCGGTTAAAAATGTCCCGGAAGGATTATTTAACTACGGGGGAAGTACCACTTGGGCCCCGATTCGCAAGGAAGTGGACTTTATCATCCAGCAAGTCTGGCCGAAATTTCGCCTCGTCTATACCGATCCCACTACGGGAACCCCCGGCACCGGCAGCGGCATTCGGATGTTAATCGAGAATCAATTGGCTTTTTCCCAAGCATCTCGATCGCTCAAAGATGAGGAAATACAACGCGCTCAACAACGGGGATTGACCTTAAAAGAGGTTCCCGTGGCTATCGATGGAATTGCGATCGCGGTTCATCCCGATTTACCGGTTTCCGGTCTAACAATTACCCAGTTAAAAGATATTTATACAGGAAAAATTAGCAATTGGCGGCAAGTGGGCGGGCCTAATTTAGCCATTATTCCCTATTCCCGACGCAAGGAAGATGGGGGAACCGTGGAATTTTTTATCGATCAGGTTTTAGAAAAAGCCGATTTTGGGGATAATATTCAGTACGTTTATAGCACGACTCCTGCTCTTAGAAAAGTTTCCCAAAATTTGGGAGGAATTTACTATGCTTCTGCACCGGAAGTAGTTCCCCAGTGTAGAATTAAAACTTTGCCCCTCGGTAAAAGTGAAAATAAATTAGTTGCCCCCTACCAAGAACCTTCGATCCCGTCTTCCCAATGTCCCCAGAAGCGTAATCAACTGAATGAATTAGCTTTTCAAAAGGGAGAATACCCGATCACCCGTCGTCTTTTTGTTATTATCAAACAAAATGGTCAATTAGACGAACAAGCGGGGGAAGCTTACGCTGATTTATTATTAACCGATCAAGGACAGAAATTAATTGAAAAAGCTGGTTTTGTTCCCTTGAGATAATTTAACCCAACTTCTACAAATCTATGTTAAAGTGAATTTGAGTAATTTTTATGACGACGTTTCTCATAAAGATGAAGTATAACCTGATAGGGCATCGTCTCCTGTCTCCCCAAAATGAAAACTTTGTACCTCACCATTGAGATAACTGCTATAAGATGCTTTTGCTCCGTACTTTATTGCCATAAAAAACCCTGTAAAGACCAAGTTATCTTTTAGGATAATCACCGAAACAAAGACATAATTCCGGCTTAAATCTCTTCTTCTTCCAAGGCAATTTCTTCTTCTGTTCTTTCTAATGGAATGGGAGGTTCCACTGTTGGACTTGTAGCTTTTTCTAAAGCTGGTCTTTGTGGATATGATTCTCGATTATGAAAAACTAGATTATATTGTTCGAACCATCTTGTCGATGTAGCTGCTGCTATTCTTATCTCCAGTTGTGGATTAAATAATTTTTGGATTAATAATATTGGCTGTCCTACTCCCACATTAATCGGCTGGTAAGCTTCTTCTTTTAAAAAGCTATACAAGTCTTCTAAAAGTGTTTTCATGTATTCGGGTGAATAACGATAGAATTCTGGAATAACTCTCAAAACTCGAGGAATCACTTTTTCAATCAACCATTGCTTATCTCGATACTCTAAATTTGATGCGGATAGATCAGAATAAACTAACTTTATATATTCTTGTAAAAAAGCTGTCGGAGTCAAATCACGATTTATTAGTGATTGACCTAGTATATCATGCTTATTTCTTTTAATCGACGCTTTGAGCCTTTCTGTAGAACCGGTTACTCCATCAACCGCTAAACCTGCTATGCCGCCGATCGAAGCTATGCTACTACTATAGATCAATTTTTGATAGGGATTCCAGTCTTCCGATGTAGTACCCATAGCAATGACGGCTCCTAAAGCACTGCCAAATGCGAATCCCAAAGAAGCTTTTTTAAGACGAGATAAAGGGTCTTCAAACATTGATATAAAATATAAAACGTTGTCTAAATTTTACCAATTGCTCTAATATGTAAAGTCTGTACAGGTGGTAGATGTAAAAGACGTACATACAAATATATAAAGTCTTTACAGTATCAACAGCAATAACTTCGCCCATTGCTAGGTTTTTTGGGGCAATTCTGAAAAGATTATTGATGATGTTGGGAATATCTAGCCTTTAACTATACTCTCGGTATTTTTTTTTAATTTACAGGATATCTTGTTTATCTCTAATTTAACTAAAAACTCAATCAAATAAGTAGAACCCATCAGAGAGAGACTAATAGTTAAAAGCACGATCAGATAGCGATAGATAAAG
>NZ_JADBTZ010000381.1:0-6685 GCF_020245885.1 Microcystis sp. M165S2
ATCAATATTCTCAAAAAGGGACTAAGTACGGTAGGGCATACCGGAACTCACGCTTGGGGAGAGATTCCCTCTGGTTTGGTTGGATACGTCCTGTCAGATTAAGGAAACTCAGTGAACCAAGAATCCCTCGCATGAGAGCGACGGGAGTGTCAAATCTCCGGTAAAAATCAAAAATTGTTGTTAGGGTTAGGAGTCAGTAGCCAGTAGTCTCCGATCAGAAAAATAGTAAAGGAGGAACAAGAGAGAGAGCCATTGACGAATTAGAGAGATTATCGCCGAATGCTCCTCTAAAATCGGCTTCTTTAAACTTATTGTATAATCTGAGTAGAAATCTAGAAGCGTTATCGAAAAAAACACAGGAGGATAGGCAGTTTATTATGCGTTTAGCTCCACTTTACCAACAGGATAGAGAACAAGCGATTCAAGAGGGACTTACAAGAGGACTACAGCAAGGGGTACAACAAGGTATTCAACAAGGAAGACAACAGGGAGAAGCGTATTTACTCATTCGCCTTCTTCAGCGACGTTTCGGGGAAATACCCCAGAATCTAGAAGAAATCATCCGCGGCCTTCCTGTGGAGCGATTAGAAGACTTAGGACTCGCTTTATTAGACTTTGACACCTTGACAGATTTAGATAACTGGTTGCATTCGTGAGCAATAGCGATCTCGCGTAGCGAGCGCGTTGCGAGCGCATCATCCATCCTTGATTATTCTATAGTTAACGGATCCACATCGATCGCCATACTTACCTTGGGCAAAACTAAGCTTTTCAAAGGACGAAAAAGACCACCGATATCAGCCTTGTCTCCCGATGATTTTAACAGAATTTGCCAGCGATAACGGTTAGCCACGCGCATAATTGTCGCGGGTGCAGGTCCCAAAATATCCCAATCGGAACCGAAATTATTAACACATTCCTCCGCTACATTTTCGGCACTTTTCTGCACCGCTTCCCCATCTAAACCACTAAAACGAATTAATACCAAACTACCGTAGGGAGGATAATTTAAACTCTCTCTGTGCATTAATTCCGTCTCGACAAAACCCTCATAATCGTGGGTTTGCACTGCTCTAATCACGGGATGTTCGGGGGTATAGGTTTGGATAATGACCTTTCCTTCTCTTTCTCCCCTTCCTGCTCTCCCTGCTACTTGAGTGAGGGTTTGAAAAGCGCGTTCGGAGGCGCGATAATCGGAGTGATAAAGTAAGCCATCGGCTGCCATTACTCCCACTAGGGTAACTCGATCGATATCTAATCCTTTGGTGAGCATTTGGGTTCCCACTAAGACATCGAATTCCCCATCAGTAAATTGTTTTAATAGTTCCCGGGGAGCATTTTTATTGCGGGTGGTATCACTATCAAAACGCAAGCAACGCAAATCAGGAAATTCTTTGGTTAATTCTTGGGTGACTCGCTGAGTGCCAGTACCGAAAAATTTCAGATAGGGAGAACCGCATTCAGGACATTGTTTCGGATGAATGCGACCATAGTTGCAGTAGTGACAGCGGAGTAATTCTTGCGCTCCCGGTTCGGTGTGGTGGTAGGAGAGGGAGACATCACAGTGGGGACACTCCAGCACATAACCGCAACTTCGGCAAGATACAAAAGTACTATGTCCCCGACGACTGACGAATAAAATTCCCTGTTCTCCCTTGTCGCGCAGGGTTTCCAGAGATGAACGCAGGGATTGACTAAATAGGGAACGATTGCCTCGTTGCAATTCCCGTCGCATATCGACGATTTCCACCCGCGGTAAGGGGCGATTTTGGATGCGATCGGGCAAAGGTAGGTAAAGACAGGGATTATCTTGAGATTCTAGCCATGTTTCTAAAGATGGCGTGGCCGAGCCTAAAATTACGGGACAATGGTTTAATTGAGCGCGCCATTTAGCCACGGTACGCGCGTGATAGGTGGGAAGTAATTGGGTTTGTTTAAAGCTGCTATCGTGTTCTTCATCGAGGATAATCATGCCTAGGTGGGGTAAAGGGGCAAAAATCGCCGATCTCGTCCCGATAATCACCTGGGGGGTTCCTGTTAACATCTGTCGCCATGTATCGTATCTTTCTCCTTCCGAGAGGGCGCTATGATAAACATAGACTCGATCGCCAAAACGGGCCACAAAGCGATCGGTTAGTTGCGGTGTTAATCCAATTTCGGGGACTAAAACCAAGGCAGATTTACCCGCTGCTAAGATAGGTGCGATCGCCTGTAGATAGACTTCTGTTTTACCCGATCCCGTCACTCCGTGTAAGAGGACGCTTTCACCACCTTTCAGGTTTTGAATGGTTTCTATTGCCTGTTTTTGGCTAGAAGTGAGGGTTTTTGGTTGATCCCTGCTCATAATCGCCGAGGATAAGCGCAGAAATTCCCGATCCTCAATCACCACATAACCCTTGTCAATGAGCGGTTTAAAATGTTTTGTCCCTGCAAGTTGTACCAATTCCGGCAGCCACATTTCTCCTCCCTGATGACGGAGAATTTCGACAATTTTGCGCTGATTTTCGGTTAAATCAGCAGGAAAGTCGGTTATTAGCAGGGTAATGGCTTTTTTTTGTTTAATATTGGTACTTTTGGGTGCTTCTAGATAACTTTCCACCCAACCGCGCTTAACTAAGTCTCGAATACCGTAATTAGCATTTTTTAGTTTTTCTTGCAGGTATTTCGCCGAATAATCGCCTTCTTTTTGATTTTTGAGCAGGGATAAAATCTGACGGGAGAGGGGAGTACAAAAAACTTCCGCACCGGGGGGAATCGCATCGGGTTTTAATCTGATGCGACGTTGGGAACTTCGCAGTAAACCCTTGGGTAAAGCGACGCGAACAACGGTGATTAAATCGGTAGCGTAGTATTGGGCGATTTTCGTCAATAACTGCCAATAATTATCAGGAAAAAAACCCTTAGTAATCACATCTTCCACGGGACGAATTTGATTTTCTTCTAGTCCTGGGGGCAAATTTTCGATAAATCTGAGGGCAATTCCCCCAATTACCTGAGAACCAAAGGGAACGCTTAAAATATCGCCGATTTCTACCGTTAAATACGGGGGGATACTATAGGTTAATATTTGCTCATCCTCTTGACTATCTCTAGGATAAGGACGATCGACCAAAACCTCTAACCACAGTTGCGGGGTGGTGGTTAATTGGTAGGGTGTGGGAGGTTCCGCTACAGTTAGGGTAGCATGGCGATCGAGCATGGTTATCAGTTATCAGTGGGAAGTGGGAAGTGGGGAGAATGGGGTATTTAAATTATAGTTTAAAGCTTGAGGGGAATAAAACTAGCTAATTTTCTCTAAAAACAGTTTAAATATTGCTTTTTTGCCCACAAATTTGCATTTTTAGCTCTTGCAGTCTCCCCAAATGATAATTATTGGCTATTAGCTATTTAATGAAAGCATAGTTAGGGGAAAGTTGAGAATAGTTCTCAATAGGAAAAGCGAAGAATAGTAATAAAAAGCTGACTGCTATCTTGATTGTTAAGAAGCGTGATCTTTACCTAGTCAAATACCGAAAACCTTAGTTAGAGTGTATGAGTAGAAACACAAAAAGTTCCTCCCATTCACCAGAAAATCTTATTGTCTGGTTCGGCGATTTGTAACCATCGACACAGAATCCCACAATTATATCCCAGAAATGGCCGCCATTAATTAAGAAAACGTTTAAAAAATCTGCTCCCCGAAAATTCAATGTAACAATCAGCCCATTGGGAGAAACCGAGTTTTTCCCCGCTATTATAATCCCACTCCATCCATAACTGCTTATGAAAATCTCTAAACTGGCCTCTGATGATAATTTTAATCAAATCATTGCCCTGGAGACAAGTCCTTTAGAACTAGACAGCGTGGATTTTGCTGAAAGAACTGACGAAGATCTGACTGAACCTTTACCGGAAACCCTAAAAACCACTCGTGGGGGTAGTGGAACAGGATACGCTCAAGGTAACAATGAAGATACTGTTGGGGCATTTTTTAAAGAAATGGCCCGTTATCCCCTGCTTAATGCGGAAGAAGAAATTGAATTAGCCCACTCGGTTAAGTTTCTCATGGAAGCGGAAGAAGTGCGCCAAAAACTGCAAGAAAATTTACATCGTCCCCCGACGAAAACGGAATGGGCAAGTGCTTTACAATTAGATAATGAACGTCAACTGGAAAACCGTCTTTATCGGGGAAGAGCAGCTAAACGGAAAATGATTCGTTCTAATTTGCGCTTGGTGGTTTCTATCGCTAAACGCTATTTAAATCGCGGAGTTCCTTTCTTAGATTTAATTCAAGAAGGTGCGATCGGACTCAACCGTGCGGCCGAAAAATTCGATCCCAATAAAGGTTATAAATTCTCTACCTATGCTTATTGGTGGATTCGACAAGCAATCACCCGCACCATTGCTAACGATGCGCGCACGATTCGTTTACCGATTCACATTGTCGAAAAACTCAATAAACTCAAAAAAGCGCAGCGCATTCTCAAGCAAGATTTACAGCGCAATCCCAATGAACGGGAACTCGCAGAAGCGTTAGAAATGACTCCTGAACAATTGCGGCAATTATTACAATTGCGTCGTCAATCTCTCTCTTTAAATCATCGTGTAGGGAAAGGAGAAGATACGGAATTAGTGGATCTGTTGGAAGATAATGATCTACAACTTCCCGAAGATAAAATGAATGAGATGATGATGCGTCAGGAAATTTTCGCAGTTTTAAGTGATGTTCTCACGGAACGGGAAAAAGATGTTATCTCCCTCCGTTATGGTTTAGCTACCAGTCAACCCTACACCCTAGAGGAAGTGGGGGGAATGTTCAATTTATCTCGCGAACGAGTACGTCAAATTCAAAGTAAAGCGATGCGAAAATTACGTCGTCCTCAAGTTGCTCGTCGTCTGAAAGGATGGTTACATTAATAATTTTTTCTAACTCGTTCTCTCCTCTCTCCTCTTTCTGGGAGAGCTTTTTTTGTCGATACCCAGTAGATGGCCATAATACCTATGAACCTACATCTTACCCCACAACAAGAGCATCTAATCCAAGAGAAAGTGAAAACGGGAAAATATCAATCTCCCGAAGATGAATACGAACAAATAACTGATGCAGAATGGAGAGAAGATATTCGGCAAAAAATAGATGAAGCTATCTTTGCATCAGAAAATCATCCTCTCAGAGATGGAGAAACTTTTGTCACTGAAATTATTCATCGTTTTCAACCCATGGGTGGTTATGTCATAAATATACTAGCTAGTCAGAAGCTGAATATAATAGGCAATTTTTCAGCTATTTTTTCTAGTTTTGAATAATTTGAAATTAATTCAATATGTCTAAAAATTCTTGGTTAATTCCCGACAATATTTATTTTCTCAACCATGGTTCCTATGGTGCAACCCCTAGAATAGTCTTGGATTATCAGCAACAATTGCGGGAACGAATGGAAAGGCAACCTTTAGTATTTTTGGGGAGAGAATTAGAGGGTTTATTAGATATTGCCAGGCAAAAATTAGCGGATTTAGTCAGCGTCAATAGCGATGATTTAGTCTTTGTTCCCAATGCAACCACAGCAGTGAATGCGGTATTAAATTCCTTAACTTTTCAGGAAAATGAGGAAATTCTGATCACCGATCAGACCTATAATGCTTGTGCTAATGCAGTTAAACATATAGCTAAAAGATGGGGTTTAAAGGTAATTATCGCTAAAATTCCCTTTCCCGTGCAGTCTCCTTTAGAAATTAGTCAAGCAATTTTAGCATCAGTTTCTCCCCGGACAAAATTAGTAGTTTTAGATCATGTCACCAGTCCCACGGCCTTAATTTGGCCAATCGCAGAAATTGTGCAAGAATTAAATAATCGGGGTATTGATACTCTCATCGATGGCGCTCATGCTTTAGGTTTTTTACCCCTTAATATCGGGGCAATTAATCCCACCTATTATACTGCTAATTGTCATAAGTGGTTATGTAGTCCCAAGGGGGCTGCTTTTCTCTATGTGCGCGGGGATAAACAGGCAATAATTCGACCTTTAACTATTAGCCATGGAGCGAATTCTCCTCGACAAGATCGCTCCCGTTTTCAGTTAGAATTTGCTTGGATGGGAACCGATGATCCCAGTGCTTATTTATCAGTGCCAAAAGCGATCGAGTTTTTAAATTCTCTCTCTATTGATGGTTTACTGGGTCTGATGGCGAGGAATCGTAATTTGGTTTTAAAAGCCAGAAATTTGCTTTGTTGTGCCTTAGAAGTCAATTATCCCTGTCCAGAATCGATGATCGGATCGATGTCTTCAATTCTAATTCCTAGTTATGCTTGGGCAGCAGAAGATTTATCTAGACAACTGTGGGAAGAATATCAGATTGAAGTGCCGATAATTCCTTGGGGAGAAGCATCATTAATTGTTAGGATTTCTGCTCACTACTATAATTCGATCGAGCAGTATGAATATTTAGCCGTGGTTTTAAATTCCTTGCTATTTGGGCAAAGATAAGTACCAGATCACTGGAGCGGGGAGAAACAATCCATAACCGAGTTTTTAAAGTTCGATTGGGAGTTAATGATGCTATTAAAAATGGATTTGGTATCAAATCCGATCCCTGATAGCTGTCTCGGAGTCTCGAAGTCTCGACTAGGAAATTAATTTTGCACGACTACTTAGGGTCTGCTGAAAAAGTTTTTCGGTGGGGGTTGGGGGTTGGGGGTTGGGGGTTG
>NZ_JADBTZ010000382.1:0-15577 GCF_020245885.1 Microcystis sp. M165S2
TAGACGGTAATTCTTCAAAATGATAGCGATGTACGAGGCGTTGTTGGGTACTGTGAGAAACAGCAATCCCTGTCAATGATTTGATTTTCTGCGCCGATTTCTCATCGGATTCATCGCCACTTAATAGCAAACAGTTCTTCTCTAACATTGGACTCATCTGAGTCCGAGGCTTTACTTCTAACTTCTTCGCTTGTTTTTCTGTAATTGGTAATTCCCCCAAAATACTTTTCACTTTTCTCGTCCGACCGGCGGTTTCTTCTGTGCTTGTTTTGATAAAAAAATACCGATTTCTGGGTTAACATACACCAATCATTAAATCTCTGACCGTCTCCTCTATTTCTCCCAAGTTATTAAATTTCTTAATTTGGGATTGCTCATAGAGACACGCTCCCAACTCTCGGGATAACTCTTGAATTCTTTTTTCATTTTCTGATAACATTGCATTATTCCTCCCATCGAGCTATATTCTGAATTGCCAGTTATAACTATTATAATCTCATTTCTCTTTGTGCTCAAGTTGAAGATGTTCTAGTTTTTGACGGCTATAAGCATTAATACTCATTGCATAAGTGAGATGCTCCCTATCTACCTGACACAGCACAAGCTCAAAGCGAGACGCGCCGAAAAAATGCCAAACAACCCTTTAAAAATGTCAGCAAGGCTACCTTAGAGTTGGTGAAAAAAGGATTAAAAGATTATCATAGCCCCGAACAAATAGTGGGTCGTCTGAAAAGAGCCAGTCAAGAATCTCTCAGTCACGAAACCATCTATCAAATGATCTATCAAAACTATCGAGACTGTGGAAAGTATCAAGAATACCTACGCGGCCAGACGAGGATAAAGAAAGAGTCGAAATGGAGCCAAAAGCAAGCTTGGAGGGATGACCGGGCGTGTAGATATCTGCGAGCGACCAGCAATTGCTGACCAGAAAACCGAAATCGGTCATTGGGAAAGTGACACAATGATTGGAGGAAATCATCTAGGAGTTCTCGTTACTCATGTGGACAAAGCCTCGAAATTTTTAGTAGCAGGATTAGCCAAAAACAAAACCGCATCGGAAATCAACCCTTGTCACCGAACAACTTTTCCAAGAGATTCCCCCTGACAAAAGAAAAACCTTTAATTGTGACAAGGTCAAAGAATTTTGTGGACATCAAGAGTCTCGTGAAGAAACTAGGAGCAGATTTTTATGAGTGCTACTCCTTATCATTCTTGGGAGAGGGGATTAAACGAGCATACCAAGGGACTGTTAAGACAATTCTTTCCCAAGGGAACGAATTTGAAAATTGTTAAGCCAGAGGAGGTAGAAAGAGCCGTAAACTTAATTAACAATCGTCCTCGAAAATGTCTTGACTATCGTACCCCGAATGAGGTATTCTATGAAGGTAGATCAGACAGTGATGCAATTCAGACTTGAATTGCCCCCCTGAAAAATCTTGTATTTTTTAACAAGTCAGACTAAATCTTTCCAGGAGGAGTTTAAAAATTCCCTTGGCATAAGTTGATATTTGAGAGACGAAAATATAGAAGCAGCTGATTATTTACTAACCTACTTTTTTTAATTTTTAACGGGTTAGGGCTGGGATATACTGAAATTGTTGCTTATAGATCACTACTATGGGACGTTTAGCGCTGATCAGCGTCACTGACAAAACCGGAATAGTTGACTTTGCCCGTCAGCTAACAGAAGAATTTGATTTTGAAATTATTAGCAGTGGAGGAACCGCAAAAACGCTCCAATCGGCGGGAATTCCCGTGATTAAAGTGGGAGAATATACAGGCTCTCCTGAAATCTTGGGCGGAAGGGTGAAAACTCTCCATCCTCGCATCCATGGCGGTATTTTGGCTAGACGGGATTGGGAGTCAGATTTAGCGGAAATGGAGGCTAATCAAATTCGTCCTTTTGATTTGGTGGTGGTTAATCTCTATCCCTTTGAACAGACGATCGCTAATCCTGATGTTACCACTGCTCAGGCGATCGAACAAATCGATATCGGTGGTCCGGCGATGTTACGCGCCGCAGCTAAAAATTTCGCCCATTTGACTGTCATCAGTAACCCGAAGTATTACGAGCAGTATTTAAGCCAATTACGGCAAAATAACGGCGAAATCTCCCGAGAATTCCGTCAAAAAATGGCGGGGGAAACCTTCGCTTTAACCAATGCCTACGATGGTGCGATCGCATCCTATTTCGCCAGCTTAAACGGGGAAACGACTCGCTTTAATTTGGCAGGAAATGCCCTGCAAACCCTCCGTTACGGCGAAAATCCCCACCAAAGTGCCAGTTGGTACGGCAGCGGTACAACGGCTCAAGGTTGGGCAAAAGCGACCTTATTACAGGGAAAAGAACTAAGTTATAACAATTTAGTCGATTTAGAAGCAGCCCGCCGTTTAATCGCCGAATTCGGACCAGAAGAACCTGCCGCCGCCATCCTGAAACACACTAATCCCTGTGGGGTGGCGATCGGTGGTAGTTTAGTGGAAGCTTATACTAAAGCTTTTAATGCCGATTCTACCTCCGCTTTTGGGGGTATTGTTGCCCTAAATCAAGCCATAGATGAAGCAACCGCTAAAGAATTAACGAAAACCTTCCTAGAATGCGTGGTTGCGCCCGATTGTAGCCCAGTCGCCCGGGATATCCTCGCTAAAAAGTCAAAAGTAAGGATTTTAACCCTACCAGATTTAAGTCAGGGGGAAAAACAAACGGTAAAAGTTATCGCCGGCGGTTTTCTAGTGCAAGCATCGGATGACGTGATAGAAACCCCGGACGAGTGGCGCGTGGTGACGGAAAAACAACCCACCCCCGCACAATTAGCGGAATTACTGTTTGCTTGGAAGGTATCTAAGCACGTTAAATCTAACGCTATTGTAGTGACCAAAAATCAAACTACTTTAGGTGTTGGTGCGGGGCAAATGAATCGCGTTGGTTCGGTAAAAATTGCCCTTGAACAAGCGGGAGAAGCAGCCAAAGGGGGCTATTTAGCTAGTGATGGTTTTTTCCCTTTTGATGATTCTGTTTGTACGGCGGCCCAGTTTGGTATCGAGGCAATTGTTCAACCGGGAGGTTCTTTAAAAGATCAGGATTCAATTAAAGCCGCTAATGAGTTAGGTTTAATTATGGTCTTAACAGGCATTCGTCATTTCTTGCATTAATACACAGTTAGGGTGTGTTGATGCTTAAATTAACGCACCCCAACAAGTTATTAATTATCGGTTAATTTCCCCTATTCAATAGTCTTAAATTTGCCAAAAGCGCGAGGATGTCCAGCTTTTTGGGAACAAAGAAAATAGCGCTATGTCTGGCTATTTATTCAGGTCATTTCCTGAAATGCTTTGGACAAAAATTGACCAGACTTGGCGATTAATGTTTCCTCTCCAACTATTAAAAGTGTCAAAATAATAGTGAAGTTTTGTGACAAAGTGCAGTCATATCTAAGGATCTTTGCTAGAACTCCAGGAGGATTCTGTGATAAGTCTCCTTAAAGGAGATTGTTTGCAGTAAACTAATCTGGCTAACACGCTTTTGGGCGTAATATAGGGAAAAGTTCTGGCGATTGCGCCTAAAATGCCGAAAGTTGACCTATATCGTTACTCTGGAGAGTTTTATGCGGAAAGTTTTCGTATAATCCCTAGTTATGCCGCTGAACTAAATGTAGGGACATAGTTAAGTGACTGTTTAGGTATATTAATGATTCAGTAGGCGAAAGCTTTTAGCTGATGTGGTTAAAGGTTAAATTGTGTAAGTATGAAGTATTTCAAAAGGAGAGTCTTCAACTGGCTATGTCTAAAAATTTCATAGAAAAGTTAATAGTATTGGTCATTGAGAAATTTATACTTGGTGGCATTGTTTTTTTTGCAGGCTATTGGGTAAATAGAAGATTCGAGATATTTAAAAATGAGACCAACGAAAAATATCGTCAGAGGCAATTAATTGCTGAGTTGGAAAATCAGCTTGCTATGTCTCGATACAATGCAGAACTTGAGTTTATAGAAAGACAGATTTCCGAGTTTTACTGGCCTATATATTTAAGACTAGAAAAAGACAATGTGATGTGGAAGCGAATAAAGTCTTTGAGTGCCGAAAAAAATACTTTACCTGAAGCCGCAAGCGAAGCCATAGAGAAAGATTTCATTCTTAAGAATCACCAAGAGATAGTTGAAATCATAGAGTCCAAAATTCATTTCGTAGGTGATTCTGCTAACAGTAAAGAATTGATCAATGAGTTTCTGAAGTATATCAAGCACGTTGAGGTTTATAAAACAATTCGTTCTATAAAAGAACTTCAGAGATTTAATCCAATTGATCTAAATGAGCCGTTTCCCGAAAAAATTTTCCCGTTAGTTGAAAATAACTTTCGAGAGTTGCAAAAAAAATATGAGAAGCTTAAAAAAGCTAAGTTTGGCGAGCTTAATAAATGAACTTAATTGCGCTGTCTAACTAGGGTTTGCTGAATAAATCTAAAAACCTTGTTGTATAAGACTTTTAGACTTTTTTACCCTCAAAAAGTGCCAGCCATTGGAATGATCGGGGTGAAAATTCAGGTACTTTTTCCCTGAAAATTAGGTGGTGCGATCGCCGATCTTGTAGGGTGCGTTCCCTAATCTGGATCCTACTGCTCCACCGATCGATTTTGGGGAACGCACCATGCAGATTGATTGAAACTGTGAGTTTAGTTGCGATGCCGAAGCCACTGGGTAGCACCCCTAGATGGGGTTGGAGGGATTGCTTTAGGGTAATGATTCGGTAGTAGTGCCGTAGCCCTCTTGCTTACCTGGTATGAATTGTGTAAAATATTTATTAATAAAAATAATTGGCTCGAATCAGTCTTGAAGGTGGCATTGGAACAGTGGAAGAATGCAAACTAAAACCTGGGCTTGGAGCGCAAATTGGTGAAACTATCTTCATTACAGTCCCATTAAGATTCTCAGTCTGTCTTCAACCAATGCCAGGGTTTCTGAGGATACAGTTCCCCATCGCTTCTCAAGTCGTTCTACTGAGATTGATCTTACGTCCTCGCACTTGATAAAACTTGGCATTTTCACTCCTCCCTCTGGAGGTTCCACTTTTATGTGGAAAGGGATTCCTTTGTCTTTAGAAGTTACTGGCAAAACAACAACTAAGCCAGATGCACCCTGATTAAACAGGTCTGCTGAAATCACTAAACATGGACGCTTACCAGCCTGTTCATGCCCCCTTACTGGATTAAGATCTGCTAGCCATATTTCTCCTCTGGTAATTTCTGCCACTACCCTTCTACTCCATCAGCGAGAGTTTGCTCCCATGTCTGCCTTTCAGAAATTTCCTCTTGCCATAAAGTCTCATTCTTCCTTAAGGCGGCGAAGGCTTCATTCGCTTGAACTAGAAAAACATATCTGCGATAATTTTCGATGGCTTTGTCTAATACTGTTGGGAGCGTATCCCCAGAGGAGTCAACGAGTGCTAACAGCGTTTTGTGAGCAGCCTCACTAATGCTAATTTTTAATTCAGGCATACTTTTCTCTCGTAGCTTGTGTAGGGCTATTGTAGCCAATTGTGTAAGGGCTAACAACCCGGTTGGAGCTGATTATTTATTCTCCCTTTTGCCTTTTGCCTCTCCTGATATGTAGCCTATACTCAACGGATTTAGTATTAGATAACACCTGTGAATCACGGAGTCGGAGAAGAATTTTTTTTGCCCAATGTCGAAACACTTTCAACTGATGGCGTTTGCTGGGTAAACGCAGAATATAGACAAAGCGACGCATTATATCGGCTAATTTACCACTAATATTAATGCCAAAACTGGAGACAAGGGCTGATTTTTTGCCCAAGGTTAACATATCTCCTAAATGCAGATAATAATAGGGTTGGGGCGATTTTTTTCTGATCACTGCCGAGATATTTTTGGCTACTACACTGGCTGCTTGATAGGCTGCTTGTGCTGTGGCAGGAATTACCTGTTTACTAGGATAAATTTCGGCTATATCCCCAACGGCAAAAACTTCAGGATAGTCGATTAATTGTAAACTGGAACGGGTTAATAATTTGCCTTGTGCTGTTTTCTGACAATCTAAATTATTGATCCAATCCTGTGCTTGGGTTCCTGCTGTCCACAATAATAAATCAATGGAGATGACTTCATTTGTATTATCTTTAAATACGGTTATGGAATTAGCTGCAACTTCCTTTAATCCTGTGTTTAAATAGAGATTAACATTCTTGGCTAAAAGGGAACGATAGGAAGCAACACGCACCGATTTAGGGAAGTTTTGCAGTATTTCCTCGTTCTTTTCCACTAGATGAACTTTGCCTTTTTTTCCTAAACGATCAGCCACCTTACAGGCTAATTCTACCCCATTAGGACCGCCGCCAATAATGGCTAAATTAATTGAGGATTTTCCTTGAGTTTCTAAGTCATGAATTGCCGTTTGTAATCTTTCCACATCCTCTAAACTCCGAAAAGTCAGCCCATAATCGGCTAATCCCAGTATAGCCGGCCAACGATTGCGAACTCCCACCGCTAAAACGAGGTTATCATAATCTATAACTTCCTCATTTTCTAAATATACTCGATGATTGTTTAAGTCAATATTACTGGCTTTTTGAGTTTTTAAATTAACCTGAGTTCCTGTTAATAATTGACGGTAGGAGGGGGCAATTTCCCAGCGTTGTAATTCTTCTGTAATTAGTTCATAGAGAAGGGGAGTAAAGAGAAAATGGTCTTTCGGTTCGACTAAAGTTATTTGCCATTGACCCGATTTTACTGCTGTTAATCGACTCAGATCGAGTGCCGTGTATAACCCTCCAAAACCCCCCCCCAGAATGCAAATCTTAGTTATAGGTTTATTCATGGATTTTTATTCTCAGTTGTGTTTAAGATGGGTTTCAGTTCCGAAACCAATTGTTCTGAACGAATAATTCTCCCTGGGGGCAAAAGATGATAGTGAGTGTCAGCAAAAATAGTAGAATCGGTCTTAATATTCAAGTCTTTTGGGTCATAAATTGTTGGCACAACCCGACTTAGTTCTTCAGCCGATTTGCGAATATTAGCAAGGGTTTTACTATCATTTTTAGCATAAACCCAGGGCAAAGAAACCACTAAAGTCGCCCCTTTTGCTTCTAAATCTTTCTTGAGCTTTTCAATCACTTTAATCGAGTGAGCAGAGGCAGGAGTATCAAAGGTCATTTGCCACCATTTCGCTTTTCTTTCCTTAACTATAGTCGGATCGCCTCTGTCAGTAATTGGATCGGAAAGATAACCCGTCATTCTGCCTTTGGTGAATAAATCAACCATCGATTTAGTGACGGCAGGCATCCCCGGAATACCTAATAACCAAGTATCCTCGATCATGGTTTTTAAAGGTATCCCACCTAACCCGGGTTTGCCAATAGCGACGCTAAAAGGTGCGGATCCCCAAAGTCCTTCGCCGCGATTAAAACCGTCCTCATCCATGAGCATGAGATATTCAGGAATCAGCAGAATTACGTCTCCTTGGCGCGCTTTTTCGAGAATCATAGCGGCAATGACATTTAACCCGATATCCCCCTGTAAACCGAAGTTAACCACGGGCATTCCCAATTCTTTGGCCATTAATTCCGAATTTATGGTATAATGCGCCCCCGATCCTGCCGTGACGATTAAACGCCGCGGTCCTTCGACCCTAGCTGCGATCGCTGATTTTTCCTCGTACATCATCCGCAACCAGCTTAATTCGCCACCGTAGATGACATTGTAAACAAAGCCGAGGGACCAAGCGACTCCCACAGAAGCTAACCATGGGAAAATGTTAAAGGATTTAGTATTCATCAGAATTCAAAGTAAATAAAGTCACCGGTATTAGTGGAAGCTAGGAGAATAGTTAAACCCAGCAATATTTTAGACAGCCAAGGGGATAACAATAGCTCATATTCAAATTTTTTCTGGGCAATAGCCAGATGTTCGAGGATTAAAACAATGATACCAAGAACTAAAGCAACGCTTAAAACTGCTCCTTGATTGAGACTATAGGAACTAAAAATTTCTCCGATATTAGCTAAGGAATAATTGAAAGGATTGGCGATTACCAACATTTTCCCGATTAATCTTCTGGTGTTAATCTCCATGAAAAAGAGACAACCAAAAATGACAGCCAATTGCGTTAAAGCCCAGGAGACAATTTGTGGCTGAGAAACGTATTTTCCGACGAAAGCATAGAAAGGTCGGCCTAGATAACGCAGTAATAATAATAATGCCCCGTGGTAAGCACCCCAAAGGATGAAATTCCAGGCCGCACCGTGCCAGAAACCAGAGAGAGTAAAGGTAATGAATAGATAAAAAGGCGCCCAATTTTTATTGGAACCCATCAGGGGTAAAAACACATAATCCCGAAACCAAGTGCTAAGGGTAATATGCCAACGTCGCCAAAATTCGTTAATACTTTGGGATGTGTAGGGTGCTAAAAAGTTTAATTCCAATCTAACCCCGACAAAATAGGCTAAACCAACAGCAATAAAGCTATAACCGCCGAAGTCAAAATAGATTCTCAGGCTGAATAAAAAGGCCTCAAACCAGATATACCAAGCATTGTCGATCATGTTATCTAATTTGATGTAGGGCGCAATGTTATCGGCGAGGACAAATTTCATAAATAAACCGAGGGAAAGCCAACGCAAACCCTTCTCGAAGTTTTCTCCTGTAAATTTGAGGCGAAATCCCTCCATTTGTGGTAATAAATCCCGGCGACGCTCGATCGGACCTGCGACAATTTGCGGGAAAAAGGAGATAAAATTGACATAATCGAGGACGGCTAGGGGTTTCTTTTTCTTTTCCCGTAGGGAGTCCACCACGAAAGCCACCATCTGGAAGGTATAGAAGGATACCCCCGGTGGGATTTGGCTAGGCACGGGAATCGGAGAAAGTTCCTTCCAGTTAGGGGGGAGAGAAACGAACAATCCGATGATTTCCTGCACAAAAAAGCCGAAATACTTGAAGTAGGCCAGGACAAGAATATCGATGACGATAACGATAGTAGCTAGGAGATTCGCTTTCCAGCCGCTCATTTTCAGCACTAGCCAGACCATAATGTAGTTAAAGGCTAGAGAAACGATGAAAACGAGGAAACTGGTGCGACTGGCGTAATAAAACAAGATTAGGGACAGCACCGCTAATCCCACCCCATCAAAAACACCTCGCCAGAGATTGAAGGACTTCGCTATATAGCGTGCCGTCAAGAAAGGAACGCTAAAAAGGATTAATATCCACCAAAATATAAAATCAGAGTAATTCAAGGCGTGTTAACTCCTGATGGTCTGTGTTACCTTGTTTGAGATGGGTTTCCTGACTTCTGATGCTCAGAGACGAGGGATTTTCTTGACAAGTCTATCAAACTTTGTCAGACTTGTCCATAAAATTACCTTCATCCATCCTAAAAAATCGAGGCTAGACAAGCAATGCTTTACCAAAAACTGTTAGATGTACATAAACGCTATCGGCAATTTAAGACTTACCCCCATATCACCGATGAATATTGGTCTAGTCAGTTGGCAGAGCATAATATTAATCCCAATTATGTAGAATATGATACTAAGTCTGGTCAACTTTTTTACAAACCATTAGGGCTCAGTTTAAGCAAAAATAAGCAGGATTTCCTCTTGGGTAGCAAAGTTTTTAACAAAGCTAACGCACTAAAAGCTCTAGCTGATTGTAAATTTTATATCGATGAGCAACAGGAATTAATTATCGAGATCGATGGAGTTAAGTTAATTATCGAGACGGGACAGGATTTAGATATCGTCCATGAAATTTTTCTTTTAGGTGTATATAATTTCCTCTATGATAAGCCCTGTGTAGCGATCGATATTGGTATGAATACGGGTTTTGCTAGTCTCTTTTTTGCCAATCGAGCTAATGTAAAAGCTGTCTATAGTTACGAACCTTTTAAGGCTACCTACGACCAAGCTTTAAGAAATTTTGCCCTCAATCCTAATCTAGCGGAGAAGATTAAAGCTTTTGATTATGGAGTCGGCGCTCGGGATGAAATTATTCAAGTAGAATATGATTATGCTGTCAAAGGGAGTGTCGGAATTACGGGAATTGACGAGCAATTAAAACCTTTTGCCTCGAAACAAACCGCTACAGCCAATTTAATTCTTAAACCTTTCACCGATGTGTTTAAAGGTATTACCTCTGATTATCCCGACATCGATATAGTTGCCAAGATTGATTGTGAAGGTTCCGAATACGAAATCCTCGATTCTTTAGCGGCAACTGGTCAATTGGGACAGATGAAAATTATCATGATGGAATGGCATAAAAAGGGTCCCGATGCTTTAGTTAAGCATCTGCAAGAATTCGGTTTTATCATCTTCTCCCGGATGCCTCGCAGTAAAAATGTCGGCACTTTGTATGCGATTAAACCCTAAAGTATAGGAGTGAGGTGATGGGGAGATAGGGCAATGGGGAAATGGGGAAATTTTAACTAATACCCCAAAACCCCAATACCTTCTAACTGATAACTGATAACTGATAACTGATAACTGCTTTACTGTGCTTGACAATAGGTATTAAAAGCTTCGCCAGTTTCTTTTTCTAATTGTCCGGCCTTTCTTACCTTTTCCTGTGCTAATTTTGCCCCGTTTTTATCGCGAGTTTCGATAACTTGAATTATCTCACGAGTGGCCGTGGCATAATCTTCGTAAACTTGAGCGAAAGCAGTCTTATATTTATCGAGTTCGGTATCCTTCAGGGCTAATTTTTTCATATTTTCTGCGGCCTGTTCGATTTTATCGGCGGCTAATAGCCAACTTTTTTGGTCAATTTCTCTCCCTTGACCGTTGGTTAAGGATTTGGTTTCTTGGGCTACTTCGTTGGCAATCCGATAGATTTTTTGACATTGAAACTGTTTACTATCAGCACAACTTGCTAAAAAAGTCAAGCCTATAAATGTTAAGATTATTTTGTTATTCATAGCAAGGTATTCGAGAGGATTCTAGAGAAGCTTATAGCAGTAAACTATCAGCCTCTAAGTAGGGAGGCACAATTATTTGTAGGATGTGTTAGCCCACTTCGTAAACTATGCGGGCGTTGGGTTTCTACGTTGATCTTATATTTAATTCCACCCACCTACTTAGTAGTTTTTTACTGTTATCGACTGATAGAACTGTTCAATCTTATAAGATTAAAGTTTAGCACTCGATCGCTGTTAAGCGTGTCTTTTTTGATGCCAATTCCAGGCGTGTTCAACTATTACCTTGAGATCGGCATATTGGGGATGCCAACCGAGAACCTGTTTGGCTTTATCGCTACTGCCGATTAAAATAGGGGCATCGCCTGCCCTTCTGGGACTTTCGATTACGGGAATACCTAAACCAGTTACCGCTCGCGCTGTTTCAATCACTTCGCGCACAGAAAAACCGTTACCATTGCCCAAATTAAACACATTACTTTCGCCCCCATTTAAGAGATATTCTAAGCCTAAAACGTGAGCTTGGGCTAAATCATTAACATGGATATAATCGCGAACAGCAGTGCCATCGGGAGTATCATAATCCGTGCCGAAAATTGACAGGGAATCACGTTTTTTCAGGGCAGTTAATAAAGCCAGGGGAATTAAATGGGTTTCCGGTTGGTGATCTTCCCCTAATAAACCACTGGGGTCGGCTCCTGAAGCATTAAAATAACGGAAAGCCACCGATTTTAAACCGTAGGCCGGATCAAAATCCCGAAGAATTTGTTCCACCATTTCCTTACTGGCAGCGTAGGGACTGAGGGGATGATGGGGATGATTTTCCGTCATGGGAATTTCCTTGGGCATTCCATAAATAGCACAGGTGGAAGAAAAAACAAATTTCTTCACATCGGCGGCGATCATCGCTTGCAAAAGAGTCAGACTACCACTAACATTATTTTGATAGTAAATAGCCGGTTGCTGCACCGATTCTCCCACCGCAATAAAAGCGGCAAAGTGCATGACGGCGGCAATATTGCGACTAGCGAATAAATTATCGAGCAGCGATCGATCCCTAGTATCACCGACAATTAACTCAACTTTTAATATATCCTTAATGATTTCGGCGTGACCGTAGGATAAATTATCGAGTACGATGACGGAATAACTGGCATTTTTGAGCGCTAGAACCGCATGGGAACCAATATAACCCGCACCGCCAGTAACGAGAATGGTAGGTTTAACTTGAGACACGCGATCATACCTATTTGAAATTGACTTGTCTATAACTTTATACCCTAATTTTCCTTTTAGTTGACCATCATGTTAAGTCCCCTCGATCTATCTCTTTCCCTTGACAAAGAAACTTATCAATCACAAATTAAAGATTTAATGGAACAACTGCGATCGCTACAGCAGTCCTGTTGGGAGTGTAAATTACCCGTGGTGGTGGTTTTGGAAGGTTGGGCAGCGGCAGGGAAGGGAACTTTAGTCAAAAAAATGGTTAACTATATGGATCCTCGCGGTTTTACCGTCCATCCCATTTTAACCCCTTCCTCCCAAGAGGAAAGTTACCCGTTTTTGTGGAGATTTTGGCAAAAACTGCCAGCAAAAGGCAGTATCGGCATTTTTTATCACAGTTGGTACACTCATCTACTAGAGGATCGACTCTTGAACAAATTGCCCTCCTCCCAGATTCCCCTAGTCATGCGCGATATCAACACCTTTGAGCGACAATTATTTGATGATGGGGTCGCAATCGCTAAATTCTGGATTCACCTTAGTCAAAAGGAATTAAAGTCACGCATCAAAGAATACGCCGAAAATGAGCTAGAATCTTGGCGCGTGCGTCCGGAAGATTGGCAACAGGCCAAACGTTATGATGAGTATGCCAGTTTAGCCGAGGAAATGATTACCTACACTAGCACGGGGGCCGCCCCTTGGACATTGGTGGAGGGCAACTGTCAACGTTGGGCCCGGGTAAAAGTTCTCTCCCAATTAGTTGGTACGATCGCTCAAGCTTTGGATCAGCGCCAATTACCGATCGAACCTCCTGCCAATCTACCACCCCAAGCCCGATTACTGCCCACGGAACCCGATTATCTGGCGAGAGTAGATTTAAGTGCCAAACTAGAGAAAGAAGACTATAAAATCCGTTTGCGTGAGGCACAGGTAGAATTAAGAAAACTGCAATTAAAGATTTTTCAGGCAAATATCCCCGTTTTAGTCCTGTTTGAGGGTTGGGATGCCGCTGGCAAAGGTGGGGCAATCAAACGCTTAACCGATACCCTCGATCCTCGCAGTTACCAAGTTATTCCCTTTGCTGCCCCGACGGAGGAAGAACACCGCTATCATTATCTCTGGCGCTTCTGGCGGAAATTGCCCGCGGCCAAAACTATCGGTATATTCGATCGCAGTTGGTATGGACGGGTTTTAGTGGAGAGAGTGGAAGGATTCGCTAAAGATATGGAGTGGCGACGATCCTATCAAGAAATTAACGAGTTTGAGGCGCAATTAACCCATTCTGGCTGTGTTTTAGTCAAATTCTGGTTACATATTAGCCCGGAAGAACAGTTAAATCGTTTCGAGGAACGCCAAAATAACCCCTATCGCCAACATAAACTCACCGATGAAGATTGGCGCAATCGAGAAAAACAGCCCCTCTACCATGTGGCAGTTAATCACATGGTAGCCCGTACTAGCACCCCCGTCGCCCCCTGGACGATTGTGGCGGCAAATGATAAGTATTTCGCCCGTGTTAAAGTCCTCGATACAGTAATTGCCGCTATTGAAACCGGATTGAAACAACGCGAATAGGGCAGATAGGGGGATGGGGATTTTTTCGATTCAGTTGTAGAATTTACTTTTGAGTAGGCACTAAACTAAACTGGTAACTTGAGGCAGATAATCACGGCCAAAAAATGCGTGCAAACGTTGACGCTCAGAAGTTAGAACGCCTAATGCAAATCTTAGGTAAAGAAGCTCAGGGTTCAGGCACTATCTACTTTACAGGTGGAGCGAGTGCCTTACTGGTGGGATGGCGCAATTCCACAGTCGATGTGGATATCCGTCTAGATCCCGAACCACCGGGCATTTTTCCAGCGATCGCCAAGCTGAAAAAAGAATTGAACATCAACATTGAACTGGCATCTCCGCAGGATTTTCTGCCCCCTATTCCGGGATGGCGCGAGCGAAGCGTATTTATTGGCAAACGAGGTCAAATTTCTTTCTATCACTATGATTTTACAGCCCAAGCTCTTTCTAAACTATCGAGAGGATTTGACCGTGACTTGAAAGATATTGAAGCTATGTACGAACACAAATTATTCTCTTTGAATGAGCTAGGGGAATGCTTTGAAGCGATTGCACCGGAACTAATCCGATTCCCCTCCCTTAACCCTGATGTGCTGAGAAGCAGAGTCGAGAACTTCATGGCACGTTTTCAAGATAAACCACAGCAGGAGCAATCATGAATCTCAATGAGTTGCCAGGAGCCGAGATCATCTTACCCGGACTGAGGGATCTTCACAATGGTGAGTCCAATACTATTGGGGCGTTGCTAGTTGCGATCGCATCGACCCGCCTAACGGAAGTCGGTTTCGATATCCCCAAAAATCACCTAGCTTCAGAGCCAGAGCTAACCTTGTATGCTTATCTCCAAGAGGAACGGGATGATGCTTATTCTTACTATAATGCTTTGCTGAATCGCCTCAATAGCTTTTGCAATGCACTCGAACTCGGTTATAAAATATGATGACAATTTCCCCAAGTTTAATTTCTCCCGATCTTAGTTTGGCCGATATTCCCCTAGAGGAAACCCTCTCTTTAGGAGTGATGGCTTCTGGTAGTGGTTCCAATTTTGCTGTTTTGGCAGCAGCGATCGCCAAAAAACAGCTAAATGCCGAGATTTCTGTCCTCATCTACAATAATCCCGATGCCAAGGTAAAAGAAAGAGCCGATGACTACAATATCCCCGCAGTTTTCCTCGATCATCGTCAATTTAAACCCAGAGAAGAACTCGATCGAGCTATAGTCAAAACTTTCCAAGAATACGGCGTAAAATGGGTAATTATGGCGGGCTGGATGCGAATTGTCGCCCCGGTTTTACTAGATGCTTTTCCCGATCGCGTGATCAATATCCATCCTAGTTTACTACCCAGTTTTAAAGGTGTGCGTGCCGTGGAACAAGCTTTAGCTGCGGGGGTAAAAGTGACCGGATGTACTGTGCATATCGCTCGCGCAGAGGTAGATAGTGGCCCAATTTTAATGCAAGCAGTGGTTCCCATTCTCCCCGATGATACCGCCGCCAGTCTCCACGAACGCATTCAAGTGCAAGAACATCGCATTTTCCCAGTAGCGATCGCTTTAGCGGCGAAATTAGGCCTGTAGAGACAGATTTCTGGACTTCCTTGCCGAGAATACTGGCAAAAAAACGAAAATTCAAGGCAAATCGTTAAATATCACTCCTTGATAAATTTCCTGAAAACTGAGATCAAAATTGACAGAAGTTAAAGATAAACTAGCATTTTCTCCCTCGTATTCCGTTAATAACCATTTATTTTCTTCAGTTTTGTTATACTGCATGACATAGGGACGACTTTGACTGATCAGAATATATTCTTGAAATTCCGGCAGCGAACGATAATAGAGAAATTTATCGCCCTGGTCATAA
>NZ_JADBTZ010000383.1:0-7961 GCF_020245885.1 Microcystis sp. M165S2
ATCGTTAGATTGGATTAACGCTTTTGCTGTCTTAACAACAAAATCTTTACGTTGTCTAGAGACTTTTAAATGAAGGCGGGCTACTTTTGACTTCTGCTTTTGACGCTTGTTGCTTCCTTTTTTCTTCTTAGATAGCTGACGATGCGCTTTCTTTAAACGCTTCTCAGCTTTACGAAGAAATCGAGGGTTGTTTACTTTTTCTCCATTGGAGTCAGTCAAGAAATGGTTTAAGCCAACATCAATTCCTATTTCCTTTCCTGTAGAATCAATGGGTTCTACTCGCTCAAGGTCTAGAACAAATTGACAATAAAATCCGTCAGCCCTTTTAATAAGCCTAACTCTTTTAATTAGCGACTTATCTAAAATTTGACGATTATAAGAGCCAACTAGCTTTAACTTACCAATTCCAGTTTTATCTGTGATCTGGTTCGAGGTTAGTTTCTGCTTCCAAGAACAAGTCAGAATACAAGCCATTTTACCCCCCTCCCCCCCGATTTTGCCAACTCTAATCGACGAAAATTTACAATAATTTACATTATTTATTGAGAAAAAATTGGGTAGATTTATCTCATTTCAACGATCAACGTGAATAATGTAGATAGATTCAGAAACCTTCATGAGAGCTAAAATCCGTTTTTGGAGAAGATTAAGACCCGTCATTTCCGTCGAAGCCCTCTCGATGAAAATAGAGTCTAATCCCACTGATAGCAGCTAATCATCGGGCGTTCGCAGCCGCGTTTGGGACTGCCATCATCGAGACTAGGGAGAACAGGGCAAGCGCATCTCTAAAAAATCCCCATCACCTCACCATGCGTTTCCGACAAATTTTTATGCTGTTATTACATGACCAGCAATATTTTGTAACAATCTATACTATCTTTCCCGTTGAAGACTGTAAATTTAAGTTAATTGCTTCGGTGATAACCCTAAAATAAAGTGATCTTTCTAGCCCAGATGACTAAAAACCGCCCCTATCTATCGACTCCTCAAAACTGTTATGCTTCCGGAAAAAATCTCTTAGACAAAAACTATTGCTAAATCTCTGTAGATGGACAAGCAAAAGCGATCAAGAGATAAAAATAGTTACAGCATCCTTACTGAATCAACAGTTACTTTAAAGAAATTTTCTCGGTTATCACCGCGGTCAGTTAGGGGAAGTCATGAGAATTTTTCACCGTTTCATCACCTTTGTTTAGTTTCTAATCACGATTTATTGGACCATGAGTAAACTTTCTAGACGTAGATTTATCTTTGCTGCCGGGGCAACTGCCGTAGGAACGGCAATTCTCCACGGTTGCACCACTCCCAATAATACCGCCACCAGTCCCTCCCCCGCCGGTAGTCCTGCCGCTTCCCCCGTTGCCGGTGGAGAAACTCCCGAAGTCACCACCGCTAAACTAGGTTTTATTGCCCTCACCGACGCTGCCCCCTTAATTATCGCCAAAGAAAAAGGTTTATTCGCTAAACACGGGATGCCCGATGTGCAAGTGATGAAACAAGCCTCTTGGGCTGCCACCCGGGATAACCTAGAATTAGGTTCGGCGGGTAACGGTATCGATGGGGCGCATATTTTATCCCCCATGCCCTACCTAATGACCTTGGGCAAAATCACCAAACAGCCCGTACCGATGTATATCCTGGCGCGTTTGAATACCAACGGTCAAGCGATATCGATCTCCAAATCCCACGCGGATTTAAAACTCGACCTCGACAGTTCTAAACTCAAAGAAACCCTCACCAAAGCGAAATCTGCCGGCAAAGAAATGAAGGCTGCCGTCACCTTTCCAGGGGGCAACCACGACCTGTTCATGCGTTACTGGCTATCTGCGGGCGGCATCGATCCCAATAATGACATCTCCCTCATCGTCGTTCCCCCGCCGCAGATGGTGGCCAATATGAAAGTCGGCACCATGGACGCGTTCTGTGTCGGCGAACCGTGGAACGCCCAAATCGTCTCCAAAAGCCTCGGGTACACTGCCTTGATCACTGGAGAATTCTGGAAAGACCATCCCGAAAAAGCCTTCGCTTTACGCGCCGATTGGGTGGACAAAAATCCCAAAGCGGCAAAAGCTTTAACCATGGCTGTTCTGGAAGCGCAACAATGGTGCAATGATCCCGCTAATGTTAAGGAAATGTGCGAGATCATTGCAGGACGGGAATGGCTGAAAATTGACCCCGCCGATATCTTGGGAAGAATGCAAGGTAATATCGATTTCGGTGATGGTCGCAAGATCGAAAATAGCCCCTTAGCCATGAAGTTCTGGCGCGATAACGCTTCCTATCCCTACAAGAGTCATGATACTTGGTTTGTGACTGAAGACATCCGTTGGGGCTATATTCCCGCCGATACGGACATCAAAGCTTTAGTCGATAAAGTTAACCGTGAGGGCATCTGGAGAGAAGCCGCCACAGCCCTCAATGTTCCGGCCGATCAAATTCCTACTTCTACCTCTCGCGGCGTGGAAACTTTCTTCGATGGTGTGAAATTTGATCCCGAAAATCCCCAAGCCTACCTCGATTCCCTCAAGATCAAGAAGATTTAAATCAGTGAGCATTAATCAGTAATCAGTAATCAGTTAAAGATGATTTTCTGACAACTGTTAATTAATAACTGATAACTAAAATTCTTGCGGATCAAGCCAAGAGCAATGCTGATCACTGAACCACTGATAACTCAACCACTGATAACTGATAACTGATTATGGCTGTTTCTATTTCTCGTCGTTCTCACAGTCCGAAATGGGTAAAAGACCTGCAAAAAAAATTACCCAAACTAGCAACTTCGGCTATTGCTTTATTAATTTTTCTCCTCATCTGGCAAATTCTCTGTTTTAGTCCCGATGCCCCCCTTCCTAGTCCCACCAAAGTTGTTAGTGAGACCTGGGAATTAATTATTAATCCCTTCTTCAATAATGGTGGCACGGATGTGGGGTTATTCTGGCAAATTTTCGCTAGTTTACAACGGGTGGCCGTCGGTTTTACCCTAGCGGCTATTGTTGGCATCGCTGCGGGTATTTTAATCGGTAGCAACGCCCTAATTTATGATGCGATCGATCCGATTTTTCAAATCCTGCGTACCGTTCCCCCCCTAGCTTGGCTACCCATCTCCCTAGCGGCTTTTCGTAATAACGAACCTAGTGCCATATTTGTAATTTTTATTACGGCAATTTGGCCAATTATTATTAATACAGCCGTGGGAGTACAACAGGTTCCCCAAGACTATAAAAACGTCTCTAGAGTGCTGAAATTATCCAAAGTTGAATACTTTTTCAATATTCTTTTTCCCGCCACCGTTCCCTACGTTTTCACGGGATTAAGAATCGGTATCGGTTTATCTTGGTTGGCAATTGTAGCGGCGGAAATGCTGATCGGTGGCGTGGGAATTGGCTTCTTTATCTGGGATGCTTGGAATAGTTCTATGATTAGTGAAATTATCCTCGCCCTGATTTATGTGGGTATTGTTGGGTTCTTACTCGATCGCCTCATGGCCTACATCGCTAAATTAGTTGTACCCGAAGAAAATAAATAGGGTTTGCGGCAAAAAGTTTTTCGGTGGGGGCAGGGTGTGGGGAGCTTTTTAAGTAAACAGTAAACAGTAAACTAAAAACTCACATCTGATAACTGATAACTGATAACTGATAACTGATAACTGATAACTGATAACTGATAACTGATAACTGATAACTGATAACTGAAAATGTCTGCATTTATTGAAGTCGATCACATTGATAAGGTTTTCCCTCTCCCCGATGGCCGTCAATATATCGCCCTAAAAAATATCGATCTCAGCGTTACTAAAGGGGAATTTATCTCTTTAATCGGTCACTCCGGTTGTGGGAAATCCACCCTCTTAAATATGGTCGCCGGACTCGATCGCCCCACGGTGGGGGGGGTGATTTTAGAGGGAAGAGAAATTAAAGACCCCGGTCCCGATCGCATGGTGGTCTTCCAGAATTATTCTCTGCTGCCTTGGTTAACCGTCCGGGAAAATATCGCCCTAGGAGTTAACCGTGTGCTGCGTCATCTACCGGCCGCTGAACGCAAAAGTGTCATCGAACATAGTATCGATATGGTACACCTGCGCCATGCGGCCAACAAACGACCGGGAGAATTATCGGGAGGCATGAAACAACGGGTAGCGATCGCCCGCGCTTTAGCCCTACGGCCAAAAGTCCTGCTACTCGATGAACCCTTTGGGGCGCTGGATGCGTTAACCAGAGGCAATTTACAGGAACGTTTGATGGAAATCGTCGAAGAAAGCCACGTTACCTGTATCATGGTCACGCACGATGTGGATGAGGCCCTATTACTATCTGATCGAGTGGTGATGTTAACCACCGGACCAGAGGCCCATATCGGTCAGATTCTCGATGTTCCCATTCCCCGGCCCCGGCATCGTTTGGAAGTAGTTAATCACCCTAGTTACTACTCCCTCCGTAACGAGATCGTTTATTTCCTCAACCAACAGAAGCGATCGAAGAAAGTCGGTCGACCAACCGGGCCGGTGACGGTTATAGCCAAGGCTCCTGGACTGAAAACCAATCCCACCATCGGTTTTATCCCCCTCACCGATTGCGCCCCGATTATTATCGCCCAAGAGAAAGGTTTCTTCGCCGAGGAAGGATTGGAGGGTGTTGTCCTGCAAAGGGAACCCAACTGGAAAGCGATCGCCCAAGGGGTAGCTACCGGTCGTCTCGATGCGGCCCAGATGGTGGCGGGAATGCCCCTCAGTATGACCATTGGCGCTGGCAATAAGCCCTCTGTCCCCGTGATTAGTGCTTTAGTACTCAGTCGCAACGGTAACGCCATCACCCTCAGCAATAAATACAGGGAATTGGGGGTAGAAAAACTGGGCGACTTAAAGGATGCCCTCCTGCAAAGTCCCGACCAAATCGCCACTTTCGGCATGGTTCACCCCGCCTCCATGCACAATTTGCTGTTACGCTACTGGTTAGCTAGTGGCGACATCGATCCCGATAGTGATGTGAATTTAACCGTAATTCCGCCGCCTCAGATGGTTTCCCTGCTAAAAGCAGGTAAGATCGACGGTTATTGTGTGGGGGAACCCTGGAACTCCTACGCCGTTCAGGAAAAATTAGGCTACGTTATCGCCACCGATCTTGATATTTGGCCCGGACACCAGGAAAAAGTCCTCGGGGTCAAGGAAACTTGGGCGGCAAAACATCCCGAAACCCATATCGCCATGGTCAAAGCTTTAATTAAAGCCTGTGAATACTGCGATGATCGGCGTAATCGAGAAGAAATCGCCAATATTCTCAGTCAGTCCCAGTATGTGGGCGTGGATAGGGCAATTATCCGCCCCGGTTTCCTCGATGGTTACGATCGCGGTTTAGGAACTGCCCCCGAACCCCTATTCCGATTTAATCAGTTTTACGTCGATCAAGCTAACTGTCCGGGCCGGAGTGAGGCCCTATGGACCCTAACTCAGCTTGCCCGTTGGGGTTACGCTCCTTTCCCCCGCAACTGGGTAGAAGTGATTGAACGCGTCCGTCGTCCCGATCTGTTTGGCGAAGCTTGCCGGTCTCTGGGCCTTCCCGATTTGGAACCCGATCGCCACAGTTTCGCCCTCTTTGATCATCTTATTTTCAATCCCGACGATCCGATCGGCTATCTGGAACGTTTCTCAATCCGTCGCGATTATCGCGTCTCGGAAGTTCTCCTCGATGATCCTGTCGCTAATTAATGGTTGTGGTGGGCAAAGCCCACCTTAGAATAAATCTAGGACGAATTATGCAAACTTTTACCGATAAGACCGTGAATTCCAGCACCACTACCCAGCCTTTTTTATTAGTTAGTAATGTTGCCAAAGAATACCCCTCCCCCGAAGGGGTTTACACTGTTTTAGACGGTGTGGAGCTGCAAGTCAATGAGGGGGAATTTGTCTGCATTATCGGTCACTCCGGCTGCGGTAAATCGACCCTTTTAAATATGGTGGCGGGGTTTTCTTCTCCTAGTCGTGGGCAAGTGCTGCTACAGGATAAAGAGGTTAAGGAACCGGGGCCAGACCGGATGATGGTATTCCAAAATTATTCGCTTTTGCCCTGGAAAACTGCCTTTGAGAACGTTTATATCGGCGTTAATTCGGTTTATCCCCAAAAAACTCAGGCTGAGAAGGTGAAGATCGTGGAAGAAAATCTATCCTTAGTGGGATTGACAGAAGCAGCCCAGAAAAAACCCCCCCAGTTATCGGGAGGCATGAAACAACGGGTTGCGATCGCCCGCGCCCTGGCCATTCGTCCCCAAGTCCTCATCCTCGATGAACCCTTTGGGGCCTTAGATGCGATCACCAAAGAGGAATTACAGGAAGAATTGCTGAAAATCTGGCAAGAACACCAGTTAACCGTGTTGATGATTACCCACGATATCGATGAGGCTTTGTTCTTGTGCGATCGCTTGGTGATGATGACCAACGGCCCGAGCGCTAAAATCGGTGAGGTGTTAAAGATGCCTTTTGCTCGTCCCCGGATTCGTTCCCAAATCACCGAAGATCCCCGTTACTACGAACTCCGCAATGAAGCCCTCGATTTCCTCTACAATCGTTTTGCCCATTCGGAGGATCCCAACGAGGATGCCCCCGAAGAACCCCGCACAGAAAATCTCGTGGGTAAAATTGTTACTACTATTGGTGGCATAGCCTTACTCGCTTTTGTCGGTTTTAGTCTAATACAAATGTTCACTAGCAAGACTCCCAATACTACTAATCCCCCTACCATCGAGGCCCCCAAATAAGTAACAGTTATCAGTTATCAGTTATCAGTTATCAGTTATCAGTTATCAGTTATCAGTTATCAGATTTGAGTTTTAAGTGATACTAAATCCGCTGAGTATAGGCTACATATCAGGACAGGCAAAAGGCAGAAGGCAATAGGGAGAATGAATAATCAGTCTTTAATAACCAGATTTAGTATGACAGTATTAAATAGAAGTTTCCTACTGTCTTTTCACTGATTACTGATTACTGTTTACTGATCACTCTTAATTCCCCGAATATTTTCCGATTAATCTCTGGAGAGTTCATCAATGATTAAGATGTTCAAAGACCGATTTATCACCGATATCGTTGGGGAGAGGTTGGCTTAACTTTCTCAGAGCAAAGATAACGAATAAAGTCGCCCAGAGAATTAATAGCCCCTTTTCCCAATTTAAGGGCAATATTCCCAAAAGATGACCGAGTAAAAGGGTGGGAACTAGAGGGGTTAAAAACTTGGTTTCTAGACGATTAAAACAAAAAGCTTCTTTGAAATAAATCCCCGTGAGACTAGCAAAAATAAAGCCGACACCGAATAAACTCACCGGATGGTTATAGACAAATTCTAGGGGAGAAAGGTGAGAATAGAGGCTGAAAATTAGGGAAGTAATCACCCCGATTAGCCAAAAAACTTGCAGGAGACGATGGAGGGGAATTAAATAAATATGGATAGTCAATAAACTGATGCCTAACCCCAGACAAAAACCAATGTATAAAAGGTTAGTCAGGGGCAATAATTGCGGTCGGGTGAGAACTATAATTGTAGCGACAGCGAAACTAAAAGCCGCTAAATTTAACCCCAGACGGTAGAGACGCACAACTAGGCGATCGCTATCCGTAATCGTAAACTCTCCGAATTGACCTTGATAAACTCGATCGACAGTAGAGGAAGTCATTATGCTCTAAAGAAAAAGGGAAGCTTAGAAAAGATTGACTACAAATCATCGAAAATTTGGGTCTGAAACCCCGTAGTTCTGCGACGGCTTTACTGTTAAATATTAGCGCATTTACAAAATATATGCTAAAATACGAGGTATGGAAAAAGCCTATTCTTACCGATTTTACCCCACACCCGAACAAGAGTCGCTATTGCGGCGCACTTTGGGCTGTGTAAGATTAGTTTACAATAAAGCTCTCCACGAACGAACACAAGCATGGTACGAAAAGCAAGAAAGAGTAGGATATGCTCAAA
>NZ_JADBTZ010000384.1:0-24828 GCF_020245885.1 Microcystis sp. M165S2
AGTACAAGAAGCGTTTAGTCAGAACCGTACCGTGGGACACACGGAATCGGGCTTCTGAAAGGTCGCGAAAGTCTGTGGACTTTGTGTAAGACAGTACATGGTTTTTTAACCGTGGTATGCAACGGTGGTTGAAGCAGAAACCTAAATCGTGAGGTTTGGGAATCACCGTCCGTTTACGGCGGTGAGGATGTCAATGAGCATAATTCCTGTCCCCGGCACGGTATAAGCTGATCCTTCACCGTTGGAAAAGGTGGCACTGGCCGCATTACCTTCCCGATCGATAACGCTAATATGGGTGGTACTACCCCATTTATTAGGATATTTGCCTAAAAATTCCGACGAGAGGAATTGCTCTTCGATTCCCTCCTGATGGATAAAATTATCGTAGCCTTGGGCGCGCGCTTGATTGGTTAAGGCCATCACCTCCGTTAAAATTTGCAGATGTTTGGCTCCTAGATGCTCTAAAGCCGATAAATTAACTGTTTCCAGTAATTTTAGGGCAAAAGCTAGGAGAATTCCCCCAGAACTAGGAGGCGGATTAGTCAGTATTTCGTAACCCCGATATTGGGTTTTTAGGGGTTTTCTCTCAAGGACTTGGTAATGATTTAAATCCTCTAGGGTAAGATAACCACCCTCCTGCATATCCTTGGCAATTTGGTGGGCGATTTCTCCCTCATAAAAGTCTTTTACGCCTTTTTTGCTTAATTCTTCTAAAGTGTTGGCAAAATCGCCCATCACACAGCGATCGCCAGCTTGGAGGAGTTTTCCTTGCGGGGCATAGACTTTTAAACCCTCTCTATCTTTGAGCAGGATCGAAGCGAGTAAACCCAGGCAAAAGCCGTTATATTGGCTCAAAATGTAGCCTTGTCGAGCATATTCGATCGCTGGTTCCGCTACCACGGCAAAGGGCAATTTTCCCAGTTTTTTCTGCACTGTTTCCAATCCCCGTAACGCCCTGGTCGTTGCGATCGCACCTCGGCCAATGTGAAAATCTTGACTAGCACCACCAAAATCGATCGCCACTGGGTAAAAGTCGATATTTGTCAAGGGTTTTTTATATTTTGGAGTTTGACAAAAAAAATCAAAAAGGGTATTGACTTTTTCTTTGGTATGTGCTAGTAAAAAACCGCCGCCCCCCGCGGAAGCGAGGGTGAATTCGACCACGAAAGCCGCTAAAATCGAGCCAACTATCGCATCGAAGGCATTTCCGCCCATTTCTAAGATTAATTGTCCAGCTTCGGCAGTTTTTGGATGTCCTGCGGCGATAGCGCCCTTGCTTTTGCGAGTCACTTTGATCGAGGTGTGGGGTGTGGGGGTTGGGGGTTGGGGGTTGGGGGTTGGGGGTTGGGGTGTGGGGAGAACAAAGCTGCCTCCTGCCTCCTGACTCCTGAATAGGGCTATTTTTTCAACTGCTTAACCGCTTGATAGATTTCGGGTAAACGCTTGTAAGCGGCTGCTACCTTGAGGAATAGTTTATGAGGCATAGCGGGAGCGCCAGAAACCACTTCTCCTGCTCCGATATCGTTGTGAATGCCAGTTTGGGCGGTTGCGATCGCACCGTCCCCGATCACTGCTTGATTGGCAATGCCCACCTGTCCTGCTAAAATAACGCGATTGCCCAATTTTACGCCTCCTGCCATGCCTACCTGTCCGGCAAGGGCGCAAGCTTGGCCAATTTGGCAATTATGGGCAATATGGACGAGATTATCGATCTTAGTCTGGCTACCGATGCGGGTTTCTCCCACTGCCGGGCGATCAACGGTGCTATTACAGCCAATTTCTACCCCATCTTCTAAGACCACGATACCCGATTGTTCCATCTTAAACCAGCCTTCGGGAACTGGCACAAAACCGAAGCCCTCAGCACCAATAACAGCACCACTGTGGATAACGCAATCATTGCCGATTTGTACCCGTTCATGGATGGTACAGTTAGCGTGGAGAATTGTGCGATCGCCAATATGCACTCCGGGGTAAATAACGGCGTTAGGATGAATGCACACCCCATCACCGAGGGTGACATTTGCTTCTACCACAGCATGGGCCCCGATGGCGACTTTATCGCCGATTTTAGCCGATGGATGCACCACGGCGGTGGCGTGAATGTAGGGTTGGGGCTGAAAGGGTTGATAGAATAATTTGATGGCGTGGGCGAATAAAAGTCGGGGATTGGCACTAGCTAACCAAGGGATGCCGCGTTCGTCGGCCTGTTGTTGTAAATTGGCATCCAGGGGCAGAATTAGGGCAGTAGCGTCAGTTTTGGCGACAAAGGCAGCAAATTTTCCCCCTTCGATATAGCTAATGGTATCGACTAGGGCGGTTTCGATGGGAGTTATGGCTTTAATTTCGGGATTTCTGTCGGGATAGGCGGTCAAACTCTGGGATTGCACTAAAGGGCTTAATTTTTGGGCAATTTCACTAAATTTCATAAATATATACTGCGATCGAGATAGGGCTTATGATAGGATAGTTTAAAACTATACTGATAATCTTGTCGTTATCATAGTCAAAAAAGTTGCTAGTTTTTTAGGGAATAATCCCTGTTTTCCATTTCAACAAAGCCGATGTCGATCTGGAGCAGTTTTGGAGATAAGTTTGCTCTCTCCAAAACCGATTGAGTTTATTTTTTACGACTCGATCGAGTTAATAAAATTGACCCGAACAGTATTAATCTGATCGGAGTTGATGGTTCGGAAACTGTTTGAAAATCCAGGTTAAAAATTCCTGACTCTCCCCAAGAAAACCTAGGCTCTACCAGATTAAAAATGGCTGAATATTTTCTAGGTTGAGAGGCAACAAACTTCCGTAAAAAGGAGAAGTTATCGAAAAATTGGCTTGAAAACCCCGTAGTTTCACGACGGCTTTTGTTGATCTATTCGGAACCTTGATCGGTTAGGGTAATTGAAGATGCAACAGACCGCTATTTTTTACGCCTTGTCGTTGAGATTAAACTGGAAACCCTTCCCAATAACGGGCAATCAGTAGGGATTAATCTAGGGATTGCCAACGAGTGCCACCCTCTCAACATTTGATCTGTCGGTCATCACTGCCACGGAGAGCACGGTGAGGAGGTCAGATTTACCAAATATATTTAGAGCTTGCTGAATAAATCTAAAAACCTTGTTGGATAAGACTTTTAGACCTTTTTGAAATCCAAAAGTGCCTCGTCTGGGATTGTTCAGGGGGAAAATTCCGGGACTTTTTCCCTGAAAATTAGGTAATTGAGCAGATGAAAATCGGTAAAACCCTACACCCCACACCCCACACCCCACACCCCACACCCCACCGAAAAACTTTTTGCCGCAAACCCTATTTAAACTTAGGGTTGATCTAGCCTATGCTAAAAAGAGGGGGATTAAAATCAATCGCTCCTAGACTTTAATTGAAAATTTAGGATATTGCACCGATGGGCAATCTATTTGATGATGTCAGTCGCTTTCTTGAAACCCAACTGGAAGAATTTCTCAGAAGTCATCCCCAATTAGAATTACAGGCGCTGGTGGAACAACTGCGCGAACAGGAGCGCGATACTGCTAAACTGATTAGCGCCCTAGAAAATGAGCGTCAACGTCTCGAACAGCAAATTTTGGCCACTGCCCAAGATATCCAAACTTGGCACGCTAGAATCGATAAGGCTAAGGCCGCTGGACGGCAGGACTTGGTTAAGGCTGCTAGTGAACGCGAGGCGGCCCTATTTCGTCAGGGTAATCAACTTTGGGGACGGATGGAAGGGGTGAAAAAACGTCTGAGTCAATCCCAAGAGTTACTGCAACAAGTCCAACAACGTCGTCAAGAAGTGCAAATTAAAGCCGAAAAATCCCCTAAAAATCAGTCCCGTGACTGGGAAACCAGTTTTTGGGATCAACCCCAAGAATCGGACTATCAGCGCTCGAACTACGATAATCTCGATCTAAAATTTAAAGAATGGGAAATGGAAGAAGAATTGAAAAAATTAAAGCGAGAAATGGGACGATAATTTTTCAGTAAACAGTGAACAGTAAACAGTAAACTGATAAGTAGGTAGGTGTTAAAAATTGCCCCTTCCCCCCTTATTAAGGGGGGAAGGGGCGATCAAAGACAAAATCTATCTTCAATTTAATTGAAACCACTTAATTAACTGATAACTGAAATCCCCAACCCCCAGAATTGTTCCTCTTAGAAAACGATGGCATCTCAAGCACAAAATCCTGAAAATCAACCCTCCTCTACTCTCGAAGAAATCCGGGCCGCTCGTTTAGAAAAAGTGGCAGGATTGCAAAAAGCTGGCGTAAATCCCTACGCTTACCAGTGGAAATCTACCGCTCACGCTCAACAATTACAAGAGCAGTACGCTGACTTAGCACCGGGGGAAGAAATTAGCGTCGAAGTAGCCATTGCTGGTCGGATTATTGCCCGAAGAATTATGGGTAAACTAGCCTTTTTTAACCTGCAAGATGAAACGGGAACGATTCAATTATACCTCGATAAAAAACGCATTATTGAAACCATGGCCGCCGTGCCGAATGCCTTTAACACGGTGATTAAACTGACCGATACGGGAGATATTTTAGGAGCAAAAGGCACAATTAAACGCACAGAACGCGGCGAATTATCTATCTATGTAAACGAGTACGAAATTCTCACCAAATCCCTCTTACCTCTACCGGATAAATGGCACGGTTTAACCGATGTAGAAAAACGTTATCGACAAAGATATGTGGATTTAATTGTTAATCCAGAAGTGCGACAAACTTTTCGCCGTCGCGCCCAAATTACCGCTGCCATTCGCAGATATTTAGACCAAGAAGGTTTTATTGAAATTGAAACTCCCGTGCTACAAAGTGAAGCGGGAGGAGCCGATGCTAGACCGTTTATCACCTATCATAATACGCTGGAGATGGAGTTATATCTCCGCATTGCCACCGAGTTACATCTAAAAAGATTAATAGTGGGTGGTTTTGAAAAAGTCTTCGAGTTAGGCAGAATTTTTCGCAATGAAGGGGTTTCTACTAAACACAACCCCGAGTTTACTTCCATCGAAATCTATCAGGCCTACGCCGATTATTATGACATGATGGAGTTAACCGAAAACATTATCGTTAATGCCGCACAAGATGTTTTAGGTACGCTGAAAATCACCTATCAAGACACGGAAATTGACCTAACTCCCCCTTGGCGACGAGTGACTATGCACGAATTAGTCCAAGAAATAACTGGGGTTGACTTTAATAGTTTTGATGATTTCGATTCGGCTCGTATTGCCGCAGAAAATGCCGGCATTGGCGTTCCAGAGGACTGTAAAACCATCGGTAAGCTCCTAAATGAAGCTTTTGAACAAAAAGTCGAAGAAACCCTAATACAGCCCACTTTTGTGCTAGATTTCCCCGTAGAAATTTCGCCTTTAGCTAAACCCCATCGCTCAAAAACTGACCTCGTAGAAAGATTTGAATTATATGTGGTTGGACGGGAATTAGCTAATAGTTTTTCTGAGTTAACCGATCCCATCGATCAACGGCAAAGATTAGAAGCACAGGCACTCAAAAAAGCGGCTGGCGATTTGGAGGCCCAAGGCGTTGATGAGGACTTTTTAACCGCTTTAGAATACGGAATGCCTCCCACGGGAGGCCTAGGAATTGGCATCGATCGCCTGATCATGTTATTAACCGATTCTGCCAGTATTCGCGATGTGATTGCTTTCCCCTTATTAAAAAGTCAAAGTACAGCGATTAAATCTTTTGACTACGATCAGGAAAAAAAAATTCTGAAAGTGGAATTTAATCACGGTGGTATCTATCTTTATCATGATCTACCTTTGGCAGTATATAAAGATTTTCAGTCTGCACCATCGAAAGGACAGTTTTTTGTCGGACAAATTCGCGATAAATACAGTTTTGATAAGGAATTGTAAAAGTTAGGACTACTTCAGTTATCAGTTATCAGTTATCAGTTATCAGTTATAATTCATAATTCCTTTTTACCTTTTACTTCCTGCCAAGTGTTACCGACTCCCTGTAAAACCCCGCGAATTACTAACCCAATACCGCGACCGATAACTTGGATAAGAATATAGACTACTCCCTTACCCACCACCCGAAAAAAAGCGCGTAAACGCGGAGATAAAGAGTCTCTTAATTCTAAGGCGATCGAAACTAACCAGGGTATGCCTGTTAAACTATTTAATTCTTCCTGTCGGGGGGAATAAATGGCTAGAGATTTGATTTGTCCCTCGCTATAGTGAAATAATTGATATTGACTTTCAAAGATATCTTTGGGTTCTTGCCAATATTTTTTCCGTCGGTATTTCCAAGATAATTCATTGCGGATTTTAGCTAATTTTCTGGCGATGAGAAATTCTGAACGGTAAAGTTTTTGTTTGATTCTTTCCAATTCCGAGAAGTTATTGAGAATAATTACTGTCACTGCATTGGCAAGATTATGAATGAGATTTTGCAGCAGAATTTCGGCTCTGGCGATGGTTTCAGGAGCACTAGCCCGGTATTCTACTCCGTCAATAGTTAAACTATTTTCGTACACCAAATAGGAAAATAAGTCAAGAGTAAAAGGAATTTTATTGAGGATTTCTGTTTGAATTGCCTCTCTTTCTTCCAGAATAATTTCGTTAAGTCTGCTTTTACTAATTTCGTCAGAAACCGAGGCATTAATTTCTAAAAATTTACGGGTAACTTTCTCCCAGATATCGTAAATAATCAGATTTAAGCGACTGGTTAATTCCCCGCTGCTAATCTGTAAATATCTCATTTCATCGACGTTTTTGCGAATTTCATCGAGAACTAAATACAATAATTCCCGTTGCCGATTATCCTGTAAAACATCAATTTCAAAACTTATCTTGGTTCTATTAATTAAAGGCGATCGAATGACCGCTAAAGTCGATTCAAAAACCGCCGCAACACAGAGGGGACGCTCGCGGCTTAAAATTGGTAATTCCCCAGCGATATTGTTAATTATTACCGGGGGTGTCACTGAAGCTGAATTGTAATAACTACCTTCGAGAGGAATTAGTTTTCTGACTAGCCATAGAGCCGCTAAAAGTTCTCGTTTTCTTCCCTGCCAGTAAAAGCGATCAAAGCCGGATAAAGACTGTTGATTGAGGTGGAGATCAATTAAATGTAATTCACTTTCGATGCGATTTAATCCCGTTTTTCCAGCAGTGATTAACCAATGGCTAGGGGCTAAACTTGGACGAGTAGCAATGGTGAGAGGAGAAGGGGCGACATCGTGGGTTTCATCCCGGGAAATTTGCCCTAAAATAGTGATAAATTGCTCTAGGTTTGTGCCTTTGGGAATATAACCGGCGATGCCTAATTCTCTGGCGATTAGTTGCTGTCTGGAATCGAGAGGAAAGGTTAATAGAACAATTTTACTTTCAGGATAGCGAGAGTGGAGAATTTCACAGTAAGACCAATCAAAAAGAGGATCGATAAGGATAATTTCGGGGGCCGGATTAAGAGTCAAAGCGAAAATTGTTTCTAAATCCCCTTCGGTGACGATAGTAATATTTTCTATCTGCGACAAGGCCTGCACCAGACCCAAGCGAAAAATCGGGTCATTATCGATGATAATTAGGGTGAGAGGGCGATCGATCACAAGAGTTGCCGTCTGTCAACGGAGACTATTCACAGGGGCAATTATACAGTTATCTGGCTCATTTGTTTTGTTTATAGCCATAAAAATCGATGCGATAATCGGTAATTTTTACCCCTGTCGATTCCTCGATCTGTTTAATTAATTCCGGGGGAAGTTCGATATGCACATCGATTATTTGTTGACTGTCCAGACAATTGACGTGACTGTGGGAATCGCTGATGTTACCGTAGAGTCTGCCGTCCCAGCGTTCCACAGATTCGATAATGCCCTGACCGGATAGGGCCTCTAGGTTTTGGTACACTGAGGTATGACCGATGTTCTTTCCTTGCAGATTGAGACGATCATAAATTTCTCGCGCTGATAGGTGTTCCCGCGCTTGCCATAGCAATTCTAAAATATAGCGACGCTGACGACTAACCCGCATTCCTAAAGTTTGACACCTTTCGATCGCATCTTCTAAACACCGGATCGGTTTTTGTTTTACCTCCACATTGTCCATTGTTGTTTCCCTTGACCTCCGCCCTAATACATACTCATTACCAGTTTAGCTTAGTCTTTCGATCGATGTCCACATTGTCCCAGTTTTTAGCCCATCTTCATCTGGCGTTGCTGATTTGAAATCTGAATCTTCTCTTGTGGGATTTTTAAAACCTAGACCCAAACTAACTTTTGGATACGATGCAACAGTTGGCATTCAGACCCTGATTCAGCAACGCCAGAAACCATTTACTTATTTATATAGATATAGCGGTATTCGCTTGAGTGAGATACAGACAAAGTCTTGCCTAGACTGACTTATAGCTTGTTGCAGTATACCTCATTCGACTGCATACCGCTATAGGATTGAATATTTCTATAGAGTCCATTTGGTATCTTTCCCAAAATCATTACCCAGTATGGATTAGAGCGAATTAGCCAAAATACCTGTAATTCTTACCCGTGAAGCGTCACAAGAGAGATACCAAATAGGTTCTATAAAAAATCCTCTTGAAAAATATTTTGGTCGTCTTTAGACTTGGGGGGTACATTAATTTATTTCTAGGGCCATGGCCACCAAATCGCCAAAATTATTCGAGTCATTGCGGTCATTGACCGCAATGACTGTCACGACTGTTAGCCTCACTCTGGCCGCTGCTTCTAGTGCTAGTGCCGCAACAGTGTTCGGTTTCCAAGATGCCTACGCTCCCATTAATTGGACATTTGCCAATAGTAATGCCGACGGGTTCGTCGATACCACCGGCGCTCCCGCTTCCATTAGCCTGACTGGGGGGGACGATGGTTCTGATGATTTTGGAACCACAGACTACACTACCACTGCGGCTGCGGCTGGGACGGTGACGTTTGATTGGAACTACTCGACTGCTGATGGGGATGGTCCTTCGTTTGATCCCTTCGGCTATCTGCTCAACGGCAGCTTCACCCAAGTAACTGATGATGGGGGAGGTGTTGTCCAAAACGGGACATCGACGTTTAACGTCCTAGCTGGCGACAGTTTCGGTTTCCGTATTGCCACTACGGATAACTGCTGTGGACGGGGTAGTGTGACGATTTCTAACTTTTCGGCCCCGATTCCCGAACCGTCAACTGTGCTGAGTTTGCTGGTGCTAGGAGGTTTAGGCGCTGGACTGAAGTACCTTAAGCGCAATTGATTTGACCTAACCCCCCAACCCCTTACCTACAGGTTACAGGTAAGGGTTTTTTTGTCAATACTCAAGACTATTTCTCGATCCACATTACACAATTCTGGCTTTAAGTCAATAGCCTTTACAAAACTTAAAAAATTGTCACATAAAGAAATGTTATCCTTGGGGGCTTTTTTTGGGCAAGAGGATCAATGTAGTCCCCTGATTGTCTTGGTTTTGCGTTGATTTGAGATTTAATGCTTAAACTAAGCCCACAGCATACCACGATCATACCATATTAGTAAATGTAGGCAACCCCGATTTACAGCCAAATTTTGGCAAATTCAGGAAAAACACTCTCCTTGTAACTTACTTGTTACATTTAACTAATCGCCCCAAATATTTAAATATTTTAATTGTTTATCTTAAATTTATAATTTTTACTTATGCGTGAAGGCTGATTAACTAGGGTTGGGCAAAAAAGCTTGTAAGCTCTATTTAAGGTCAGTCGAATCGGTTAGTATCGGGAGACAGATGTGACTTGTATAGCTTCCCAGTTTTTGAGATTTGAAGACTTTTTAGCAGCATTTTGAATTATCAGCCATAGAAATCTTCGTCAAGAATTTGTTCTAAGGAAAAAGGGCAGTCTAAGGGATAGGCTTCCTCTGGAGGAATCGCAATGCCAAAGTCAGCCAATTTACTTTCCTTGATGGCAATTTTACGACCTTTAGGATAGGTTTTATCGATGGCGATTGCTACATGAGATTTCAAAGAAGGGGTGTTTTCCAGTAAGGCGATAACTCGTTCCCTATGTTCGACAATGGAGCTATACCAGCTAGATTTTATGCTTTCAGGGGCGGAGGATTGTACTTGTAATTTCAGTAAATGAGCCAGCAAAATCATTAAATTTCCTTCCAAGGCATTTTTATCTGATTTACCCAATTCTTTCAACTCCTCAACTAAATGAGATACATCTAATGCCTGAAAATCTCCTTGTTCCAACTGACCTATTGTTGTTATCAGCCATAATTGAAAATCTTGTTCATAGAGTTCTGATTTAGTTATCATAATTGCTTCGATAATAGTTAATCTAGACTGAATTATACTCTATTTTGCAGATTTCGGATGTTTCTAGCGGTAAATGTTAAGTAGCTGGTTATAATTAAATTAAAAATGGATTTTAGGTTCGATCCCCCCTGCCCCCCTTGATAAGGGGGGTATCTGATAATTTTTAACGCCTACCTACTTAAGTTTTATTACAGGATTTAACATTTGCACCTATTCCCTATTCCCTTATCATTAGGATAAGCTGTTAATTAAGCATTTAACAGGTAAGAGGCACTCTTGCAACAGTAAAGAGATAGGCGGTTAAAATACATCTTAGCTTAAGGACTAGAGAATATTATGAGACTAGAAAGAGAAGATTTTGATTGGGCGGTACAACAAAACCTAATTACTGCCAGCCAAGCTGAAAATTTATGGACGGCTTTTTTATCCCGTTATCCCCAAGAAGATGAAGTTAATCGCCCTCGTTTTAATTTTGCCAATGTGTCCTATTATTTTGGGGCATTAATTGTTATCTCCGCCCTGGGGTGGTTTATGAACGAAGCTTGGGAGAGTTTCGGCGGTGCGGGCCTATTTTTTATCGCCCTGATTTATGCAGTTTGTTTTATTTTTACGGGAAAAAATCTCTATTTTCAGCAAAATCTCAAAATCCCCGGCGGCCTTTTATTTACCATGGCAGTGGCAATGACTCCCTTAGCAATTTATGGTTTACAACGCTGGACAGGATACTGGCAAGCTGGCTATCCGGGCATCTATCGAGATTTTCATACATGGATTAAAGGTAGTTGGTTTTTAATGGAATTAGGCACGATTATCGCAGGATTAATAACCTTGAGATTTGTTAAATTTCCTTTTTTAACTGCACCGATCGCTTTTAGTCTGTGGTATATGTCAATGGACTTAACTCCTTTACTATTTGGAGAGAACGAATACACATGGAGACTGCGAATGTGGGTATCCTTTTGGTTTGGAATTGCCTGTTTAATAACTGCCTATTTAATTGATGTACGTCAGCGTCGCAGTCGGGGAGATTTTGCTTTTTGGCTATACCTATTCGGATTAATTATGTTTTGGTTTAGTCTATCTCTCCTCATCGATGATAATGAAGCACAACGATTTTTGTACTGTCTAATTAACTTGGGATTGATGTTATTATCCGTCCTGCTAAAAAGAAGATTATTTGTGGTTTTCGGAGGTATCGGAGTATTTGCCTATCTTTCCTATCTCTCCTATCGTCTCTTTGTCGATTCAATTTTCTTTCCCTTTGCTCTAACCGTCTTGGGACTTGGTATTATCTATATGGGAGTTCTGTATCAGCGTCATTACCCAACCCTGGCTAGATTTATTGAAAGTTATATCCCTCTCGAATGGCGCAATTTATTACCCAAAGATAGATAATTAGGAGAAATGGGGATATGGGGACATGGGGATATGGGGATATGGGGATATGGGGATATGGGGAGATTCAACTAAAAAAAACCAAAACCCCAACACCCCAACACCCAACACCATCTTTTTTACTTTTATGAAAATACTTATCGTTGACGATGAAAAAGAATTAACCGAACCCTTAGAACAAATTCTTGCTCAAGAAGGCTATGACGTTGATATTGCTAATAATGGTCGGACGGGGTTAGAATTGGCCCAACAGAATAATTATGACCTCTTAATTCTCGATTGGATGTTACCCCAGCAATCCGGATTACAAATCTGTCAATATTTACGCAATCAAGGGGACACCACTCCCGTTTTATTTCTAACCGCTAAGGATACCATAGACGATCGAGTGGCGGGATTAGATGCCGGTGCTGATGATTATTTAGTCAAACCCTTTCAACTGCGAGAATTATTAGCGAGAGTCCGCGCTTTATTGCGTCGTTCTCCCAATTTTGAAGCTAGTAATAGCAGTAAATTAAAATCTGCTGATTTGGAACTCGATAGCGAAAATCAAGTGGCCTATCGTCACGGTCGCACGATTAGTTTATCAGTCAAAGAAGTACAATTGTTGACTTTATTTATGACCCATCCGGGTCAACTTCTCACCCATGAACAAATTTATCAGCATCTCTGGTCAGAAGGAGAGCAACCTAATAGTAACGTGGTTCCTGCCCTGATGCGCTTGCTGCGTCGTAAAATCGAAGCGGACGGAGAAACACCTCTCATTAATACTGTCTATGGGAAAGGCTACCGTTTCGGGGAAAATTAGGGAATGCTGAAGGATAATGAGAATAAGTAGCTGGTTATAATTAAATTAAAAATGGATTTTAGGTTCGATCCCCCCTGCCCCCCTTGATAAGGGGGGATTAAGGGGGGATCCCCCCTTGATAAGGGGGGTGTCTGATAATTTTTAACGCCTACCTACTTAGCAACTGATACTGATTACTGATATATGTTATCCTGCCTACAAATTGAAAATTTTACCCTCATTGATCGCTTAGAATTAACTTTCGGCAGCGGATTAAATGTACTGACTGGTGAGACGGGGGCAGGAAAATCGATTATATTAGACGCGATCGATATTGTTCTCGGTGGTAAAGTCAATCATCGCGTCATCCGTCAGGGAAGCCAACAATCAACCCTAGAAGCGACTTTTTCTCTAACTCCAGAATTAATTGCTTGGCTAGAAAGTCAGGAAATTGACCTATTAGAGGATAATAGTCTAACAATCAGCCGGGAATTAGTGATTACTAATAATTCCTTGCGTTCTCGTTCTCGGATTAACGGAGTCGTCTCTAATCGCCAACAAATGGCGCAAATAAGAGATTTTTTGGTAGAAATCACCGCTCAAGGTCAAACAGTTCAGTTAATGGACGCTAATCGACAGAGAGAATTATTAGATCTCTACGGGGGTGAATCGCTGCTGCGGCAGCGGGAAAAAGTAGCGACAGCCTACCTTAACTGGCAAGAAAGCAAGAATATTTTAAATAATAGATTGCAATCGGAACAAAATCGCCTACAAAGATTAGATTTATTAGAATATCAACTAAAAGAACTAGAATCAGCCAATTTAACTGACGCTGACGAGTTGGAACAGTTGGAACAGGAAAGAAACCGACTCTCCCACGGTGTCGATTTGCAAAATTCCAGCTATCAAGTCTATCAACTACTCTACCAAAATGATCGCGATCAACCCGCCGTCGCTGATTTGTTAGGAAAAGCTGAAAATATCTTGACAAATATGATGGTTTATGATAGAAGTTTAGAGCCAATTTTAGAGATGGTGCGATCGGCATTAAATCAGGTGGTGGAAGCGGGACAGGAAATCAACGTCTATGGGGATAGTCTAGAAGCAGATCCCGAGAGATTGAACGAGATAGAAGAGAGAATTGTCCAACTTAAGCGCATTTGTCGCAAGTATGGCCCAAGTTTAGCCGAAGCGATCGATTATTATCAGAAATTACAGCAAGAATTAGCGGAGTTGACGGGAGAAGGACAATCGATTGAAGAATTAGAAAAAATTTGTCAGCAACAGGAAAAAATCTATCGAGAAACTAGCACCCAGTTGACCTTTTTGCGACAAGAAACCGCTAGTCAACTAGAAAAACAATTGGTACAGGAATTAAAACCTTTAGCCATGGAAAAGGTGATTTTTGTCTGTCGGATTGCCCTGGGTAATCCTAGCAGTCTGGGAGTCGATCAAGTGGTATTTTATTTTAGTCCCAATCCGGGGGAAAAAATCCAACCTTTATCCAGTACTGCTTCTGGAGGAGAAATGAGTCGTTTTCTCCTAGCGTTAAAGTCCTGTTTTTCCCAATCCCAATCGGCAGCGGCAACCCTAATTTTTGATGAAATTGATGCGGGAGTATCGGGAAAAGTTGCCCAGGCAATTGCCGATAAATTAGATCAATTAGGTCAACAATATCAAGTTTTGTGCGTTACTCATCAACCCTTAGTGGCTGCTTTAGCTGATCACCATTTTCGAGTTTATAAACAAATGATTGCCGAAGATAATCCCACTAATCTCTCGGAAATTCGCACGGTTGTCCGGGTTACTTCTCTCGATAATCGTCAGACGAGAAGGGAAGAATTGGCACAATTAACGGGAGGAAATTCGGCAGCAGATGCCCTCGCTTTTGCCGAGTCTTTATTGGAGAAAGCGGCTGCCAAAAAACAGTAAGATTTAACCTTGAAATTGACTGATTAACCAACGTCCCACCTGACTTTGATCCTTGCTGCGTGCCTGTTGTAAAGCTGACTCTAAAACCGAGATTTTTAAATTAGGTAAAACCTTTGATATATCAATTCTTTGGCTACCTCGATCGATTATTTCAAAAGCAAATATTTGGGGATCATCTACCTTAACACTCCAGTATTCACTAACCCCTAATTCTTCGTAGAGTAAGCGTTTATTACCTAAGTCATCATTGAGGGTAGATTTTGAGATTTCAATGACTAAATCTGGTGGGGGATACTGATTTAAATCAATAATCGAAGTCCCATTTGGTATCAGATTCGCTTTCTCTCCTAGATAGTAAGATATATCTGGCTGCACTTCTCTAATTCCTCTTTTGCGATAGGAACAAGTAGGGAGTCCTTGAAAAGGAATTTCTTTGAGGATAGCGTAGAGACTCACCCCCAAAAAGACAACGTGATGATCTCTAGCGTGTTCAAATCCAATAGGAGTCATTTCTAATCGATAATAGCCATTGTAATAATAACTTTTTCCTTGATTTTCTGGGAAGTTGTTAATTGCTGCTAAGTATTCTTCCCAACTACCTTTAATCCATGAGTCAGTTATCCCCCTAGTTTCTAGCTGTTGCATAGTTATCCGATCCCGCTTTGAACTTTTTCTGTAATTATAGCAATTATTGATCAAATCAGAAACTAGGAAATGATAGAATAGATTAATTGAGTAAAAATTAGCCCAATTATGACCACAACTTATGATTATATAATTATCGGTGGTGGTATCACCGGTTCCGCCTTAAGCTATGAACTAGCTAACCTAGGCAGTCGAGTCCTCTTATTAGAAAAAGAAACCCATCCCCTCAACGCCACTTTCTACAGTTACGGGGGTTTAGCCTATTGGTCGGCCACCACAGAAATCCAGAGAAAATTATATCAAGAAGGTCGAGAAATTCAGCGCAATTTATCCCAGGAATTGGGCATAGATAACGAATACCGGGACATAGATCTAATTCTCACCGTCAACCCCGAAGATGATCCGGCCACTGTGGCCGAAAAATTTGCTATCTTTGCTATTACTCCCGAAATTCTCGATCCGCAAGCAGCGATCGCTTTAGAACCTCTATTAAATCCCGCAGCTATTTCGGGAGTTTTACGACTGCCCCACGGTCACATCAATGCCGAAAAAACTAATCTTGCCTATCAACAAGCTTTTCTGCGTCTGGGAGGCACGATTATTCGGGAAGCTGTCATCGAATTAATTGAAACTGCATCGAGAATTACCGGCGTAAAAACTCCTAAAAATAATTATTATGCCGGGGAAACTATCGTTTGTGCGGGGGGATTAACCCGGTCTTTACTGCAAAAATCTGGTATTACTGCTTCCGTCTATTTTACCCATGCCCAGGTGATCAAAATTCCCCCCACTGAGATCAAATTAAACACCCTAGTTATGCCCGCAATTCCTGCTAGATTGGTATTAGAGCAAAAAATTACCCAACTAGAAAATCAGGGCATTTGGCAGAGAGAAACCCCAGAAATAATTACCAGTGTTTTAGAAACGGGGGCGGTACAATTCCGGGATCAAAGCCTTTATCTAGGGCAAATTAGCGCCATTATCACCGATCCTAGCGGGATTTTAAACCCTCTGGCGGGGGAAAAAGCAATACGCGCCGCGGTGGGGACATTGCTGCCCTCTTTAGCCTCTCTCCCCGGAAGCTGTCATCATTGCCTAGTGGCCTTTGCCCCCTCGGGACGGCCTCTAGTGGGAGCGATCGCCGATAAAGTGGGATTGCAGGTATTTTCTGGCTTTACCAGTACACTTGTATCGGCTCCGCCCTTGGCCCGACGTTTCGCGCGTCATCTGCTGGGGGAAATTGACGAGATAATTAGGGTTTGCTGAAAAAGTTTTTCGTGGGGTGTGGGGTGTGGGGTGTGGGGTGTAGGTTTTTACCCATTTTCATCTGGTAAATTACCTAATTTTCAGGGAAAAAGTCCCTGAATTTTCCCCCCGATCCCTCCCACATCTGGTACTTTTTGTCAATCAAAAAGTCTAAAAGTCTTACCCAACAAGGTTTTTAGATTTATTCAGCAAACCCTAATTACTAATTTACAAAAGTCAAGAGAGAAATTAACTGATGATTGCAATTAATTCTAATCGACTTTTTCCAACTGCCAAAGAATTTGGTTTCCCTCGCGTCTGACCCGGGAGATTACCCAATTTCGCCACGGCCAATGGTCGCCTCGACTGGTAACGGCCCCTGGATTAATATCCATTAAATCGGCCACTTCGGCGCTGGTAATCAAATAACCTCGATTGGCCACTTCATCGGCAATGCGTAGGGTTTCGATGAGATTTCTTAGCTGGTCAACTCTTTCTCCCCGGGGTAATTGGATTTCATCGCCAGCGCTATTAGGTGGTTCATTCATAGTTAGGGTCTGGTCAAAGTTTATTAACAATTAAAAATTGTCGGTTGAGGCAAACAATCAAGCTTTCCTCTCGTTATTCTATTGATTCTATCAATAATAGCTGTCATCAAAACAGTCCTATCTTCTCGAATTTTACCGTCACATCTTTACTAAAACCCTAAAAACCTCTTGACAAAAAACACAAAATATAGTAGGTAAATCAGTTATCACTGATAACTGATCACTGATAACTGATCACTGATAACTGATAGCTGCTATAAAATTGGACTAGCCTTTTTCCCCAGAAAAAAATTTCCCCATCCATGACCTTAATCCTCTACAACACCCTCAGTCGTCGCGAAGAACCCTTTACCCCCCTCATCCCCGGCATTGTCTCCATGTATTGCTGCGGCATTACCGTCTATGATTATTGCCACTTGGGTCATGCGCGTACCTGTGTGGTTTGGGATGTGGTGCGGCGTTATTTGGAGTATCTCGGTTATAAAGTGCGCTATATTCAGAATTTCACCGATATTGACGATAAAATTCTCAATCGGGCTAAAAATGAACATACCACCATGGCAGCCGTGGCCGAGAGATTTATCCAGGCCTACTTTGAAGATATGGCAAAATTAGGAGTCAGACCGGCGGACGCTTATCCCCGGGCCACTCATAGCCTCGACGGTATCAAGCGCCTAGTCTATGAATTAGAACAAAAAGGCTATGCTTACCCCAGCGATGGCGATGTTTACTATTCCGTCCGTCGTTTTTCTGATTATGGCAAACTATCAGGGCGAAAACTGGATGATTTGCAAGCGGGGGCCAGCGGCCGGGTAGAAACCGACGACCCGGAAGCAATCAAGAAACAAGACCCCTTTGATTTTGCCCTCTGGAAGGGTGCAAAACCGGGGGAACCTAGTTGGGATTCTCCCTGGGGTCAAGGTCGTCCGGGGTGGCATATTGAATGTTCGGCCATGGTCAAAGAACAATTGGGAGAAACTATCGATATTCATGTGGGGGGAAGTGATCTAATTTTTCCCCACCACGAAAACGAAATCGCCCAAAGTGAAGCAGCTACGGGTAAACCTCTGGCCCACTATTGGTTACATAATGGCATGGTTAAGGTGGCAGGGGAAAAAATGTCGAAATCCCTCGGTAATTTCATCACTATTCGCGAGTTATTGGCAAAATATGACCCCTTAGCCGTGAGATTATTAATTTTAGGAGCCCAATACCGCAAACCGATTGATTTTTCCGATGAGGGATTACAGGCGGCCACTAATGGCTGGCATACTTTACAAGAGGGTTTATCCTTTGGTTATAAGCATCTTCAGCAAGATAATCCTGGAATTACTGACCAAGAGCTAGAAAATCGCTTTCAAGAGGCGGTAAATCACGATTTTAACTTTGCCGGTGGTTTAGCGGTGTTATTTGAAATCGCTAAGGAATTACGCAAGGAAGGTAATAATTTAACCCATGCGGGTAAGACGGACAGCAATCTGGCCCAATTAGCGGTAAAATGGCATACTTTGGTGAAATTGTCTAGGGTTTTGGGCTTAGAAATTGCCGCCGACCAAGGAGAAACCCCGGTTTCTGAGGGAATTAGTGCAGCGGAAATCGAAAATCTGATCCAACAACGGACAGAGGCAAAAAAAGCGAAAAATTACGCCGAAAGCGATCGCATTCGCGCACAATTAAAAGCCCAAGGCATTAGTTTAATCGATCAACCCGGGGGAGTGACTAAATGGTTAAGAGAGGGAGACTAGAAATTCTTTGACCACTTCCTCCACCCTGCGATTGCTGCCATCCACCTGATAGTTTAATTTCTGCATAGCTGTGGAGGTAATTTTGCCGGTGAGTTTGGCTAAAACCTGTCGCAATTGCGGATATTTTCGCAAACTATCCCGGTTAAAAATCGGTACCGCTTCGTAGGGAGGAAAATAGCGTCGATCATCTTCTAGGATGACTAAATCTAGCACGGGAATTAAGCCATCGGTGGAATTTCCCGCCACTAAATCCACTTGTTTTTCGGCTAAAGCGCGGTACATTAACCCTAAATCCATCACTTTCGGGGGTTGGGCAAAAGTTAGGCCATAGGTCTTCGCTAATCCCTTGTAACCGTCTTCCCTTTCCAAAAATTCATAACCAAAACCCGCTTGCCAATTGGGTGTATATTTAGCCGCTTGCGAGAGAGTTTTAAGATTGTATTGACTGGCGGTTTCTCCCCGGATAACAATGGCGAAAGTATTCTCAAATCCTAAACTGGGAAACACTTCTAGATTAAATTTTTCCCGATAAATCTCTTGCAGCTTTTCAGAGACTAATCGGGCATCGTTCAGGGGTTTTTCTCGCAAAATTCCCGTGAAAGCCGTGCCAGAATACTCCACATAACCATCGATTTTACCCGCTTTCACCGCTTCATGACAGATCAGAGTACCACCGAGATTAAATTGACGTTCGACCCGTAAATTCGTCTCTTTTTCGATCTCCTGTGCCAAAATTTCCCCTAAAATCACCTGTTCGGTAAAATTTTTGGAACCGATCACCACTGTGCCGGGGGATGAATGGAAAATTTGAGTCAACAGGAAAGATAGCAAGGCTAACCCGATTAAACCTAATCCCCATTGCCATTTAGAGGGCTTTTGCGGGCGTTGCGAAGGGGAAAAGGTCTTTTCTAGCCAACCGAGACTCCAATCGGCCACAAGGGCTAAAAAAGCGGCAGGAATTGCCCCCGCCAAAATTAACTGATTGTTGACCGTGGCAATACCGCGAAAAATAAACACTCCCAAACCACCGCCACCGATGGCAGCTGCGATCGTGGCCACACCGATAGCAATCACCGTCGCAATTCTCACTCCTCCTAAAATCATCGCCCTGGCCAAGGGTAATTCGATGTAGCGCAGGATTTGCCCGTCGGTCATACCTAGGGATAACCCGGCTAATTTTAATTCGGGATCAACTTTTGTGATGCCCAGATAGGTATTTAAAACAATTGGCAGTAAAGTATAGAGAGTTAGGGCAACAATAGCGGGGATTTTGCCGATTCCTCCCAAAAAAGGCACAGAAATTAAAAAGCCAAATAGGGCTAAACTGGGGATAGTCTGTAGGGTGTTAACGATCGCTATAATTGGTTGAGCGAGAATAGCTTGACGACTAATTAAAATACCTAGAGGAATCCCGATTAAGCTACCCATAGCCATGGCTATTCCCGTCAAGAAAAGATGTTCTCCGGTGCGAAAAGCGATTTCCCCCGCATAATCTAGCCAAAAACTATCCATAAACTTCTCTTAAAGCTGCCGCTTCATCCTATTGTATAGAATAAATAGTATCTATTAGTTCCAGTCTTGATTTAAAGATTCTATCATCATCTTGACATTATTTCCTCCCTAAAGACAAATGACTAACAAATTTAATCCTCGGGCTAAAACTGTTGCCGATTGGGCCTATATCGGTATTGATAAACATTTTCATAAAGTTCTTAAACACGAAGCTGGGGTTTTACTCGATCAGGATACGGAAGAATTACATCAAATTCGTGTGGGAATGCGCCGTCTCCGCAGTACCTTAACCGGTTTTGCCCCCGCTTTAACCATGCCGAAATCTGCCGATCAAAAACGGGTGGGTAATCTGGGCAGAATTTTAGGAGAATTGCGGGATTTAGATGTGTTAAAAGAGGCTTTTGTCGGTCATTATCAGCCAATTTTACCCCCGAAAGAACAGGATTTACTGAAGAAAGTTTTACAAGTTCTCGAACACCGAAGGGAGAAGGCTTTTGCTAAGGTAGAAAAGCTGTTGAAGTCCGATAAATTTCTCAATTTTAAGGCAGATTTTGCCAGTTGGTTGGATAATCCTACCTATCAACCGATTGGAAAATTAGATATTGCCACGGTTTTACCGGACTTATTATTACCGCAAGCGAGTCGATTTTTACTGCACGAAGGCTGGTTAGTTGGGGTAAATTTAGAGGAATATCAAAAAGTAAGAGAGTTTTCTAGTCAAGAAATTGATGAATTATTGGAAAAAGAAGGATTATTACTGCACGATCTCCGTAAAGAAGCCAAGCGTTCCCGCTATAATATGGAGTTATTCACTCAGTTTTATGGCGACAAGTATCAAGAGTATCTAGAAGATATTAAAAACCTTCAAGGTATTCTCGGAGAAATGCAGGATTGTTGTGTTCTCTCGGATTTTCTTAGCCAAATTTTCCCCAATTGTCTTGCCAAGGAAATGCCCACCTTACTAGAAATTTTCCAAAATATCCGTCACCAAAAATGGCAAGAATGGCAACCGCTACAAAAGAAATTCCTTGACGCTGACACAAGAAAAAGTCTGCACCAGACAATTTTACAGCCTATTTTTTGGCAAAACAGTGTAGAATTAGAAGCTAATCCAGAATCCTGAGATTAGGAACCGATGAATTTTTTTCAAAAGTTAAACCACGCCATTAGTCAAAACCAGAGTCTGCTTGTCCTCGGTTTAGATGCTAACCCCGAAATGATGCCCTCCACCCCGGGAGAATTAATCGTTAATTTAGAACAGTGGCTCAAGTTTATTATCGATGAAACTGCCCCTTTTGTCTGTGCCTACAAACCAACTTTAGGCTTTTATCAAGCTTTGGGAGCAGCCGGGTTAGAATTATTACAGCGAATTTTAACGGCAATTCCCGATCATATCCCTGTAATTTTGGATGCTAAACACGGCGATATTAATACTAGCAGTATTTTAGCCGAGACTATCTTTAAAACTTGGCAGGTGGACGCGGTTACTCTCAATCCCTACTCCGGACAGGATCACGTTGCTCCTTTTTTAGTTTACCCCGAGCATGGCGCTTTTATCCTCTGTCATACTTCCAATCAAGGCGCGATTAATCTGCAAGAATTCCCCAGTCGCGACAATCCTTTTTATCTGCAAGTTGTCAAAGAAGCTTGTACTTGGGGAACTCCCGAACAAGTGTTTTTAGAAGTGGGAACCACTCAACCGGAAATTTTGAAAAAGATTCGCAATTTTGCCCCCGAAAGATTGATTTTATTACGCAGTATTTGGGAAGACAAAAGCAAATTCTCCGAGTTAATTACTGTGGGTTTAAATAGTCATGGCGAGGGTTTATTAATTCCTGTCCCCCAAGACTTTTTATCTCAACCCGATTTGGGGGCAAAAGTCAAGGATTTACGAGAGGAAGTCAACAGAATTAAACAAAATCAAAGGCAAGAATCGAGCAAAGATGATATTTGGACTGCTAACGTTTGTCTTTTAAAACAACATCCTCATCAGGATTTAATTCTACAATTATTTGATATTGGTTGCTTGATGTTTGGCGATTATGTGCAAGCATCGGGAGAAACTTTTTCCTATTATATTGATCTGAGAAAAATTATCTCTAATCCTAATATTTTTCAGCAGGTAATTGAAGCCTATGGAGAAATATTAAAAACCTTGACATTTGACCGCATTGCTGGTATCCCCTACGGCTCTTTACCCACAGCTACCGGTTTATCTTTATTATTAAATCATCCGATGATTTTCCCCCGCAAAGAAGTAAAAGCTCACGGCACAAGAAGATTAATTGAAGGTAATTTTCAAGTGGGGGAAACCGTGGTAGTGGTGGACGATATTTTAATTTCTGGCAAAAGTGCGATCGAGGGGGCAGCAAAAATTAAATCGGCGGGATTATTAGTTAATGATATCGTGGTTTTTATCGATCATGGTGGACTTGTTAAAGATAAACTTCGTAGCCATGGTTATCAAGCTTATTCGGTTTTAACCCTGGCAGAAATTACCGATACTCTCTACGAAGCGGGAAGACTGACAGAAGCACAATATAGCTGTTTTTTAAATCGCTACCATTGATATTTGACTATCAGCCTTGAATCAGTTACCAGTTACCAGTTATCGGTATTAAGTGTGCATTATTAAATGGCAGCTTTCCGCTGTCTTTTCACTGATTACTGATCACTGATTACTAATTGCTGTCTTTTCACCGTTTACTGATTACTGATTACTGATTACTGATCACTGAAAGTCGTTAAGAAGCTTGACTGCGTAAGACCTTTAGGGGATTCAGGGGCTTGATTTCTTCTTTTTCCTCAAAAATAGTTAAATCTTCGGGTTGACAACGTTTTATATGCAATTTAATTCCCTGCGCTCCTTCTGTTTTCAAATCTTCTTCGTAACCAGCTTGAGCGACTTCAGCCTCGTCTTTAGCGAGAAAAGGACCGAAATAATAAGTACATCTGGGATAGTCGGTTTTAATCTCGACCCAGTAGGCTAATCCGAACCTTTCGAGTAAGCTAATCAAAAATTCTTTCATTTTGTTCCCCGTCTCAATCTACTCTGGTGGTTTTGTTACGTCCGTTTACATTTCGCAAACTTCCTTCCTATTCTATTTGTACTTTTTCCTTTTGGCTATTGGGGTGTCGAAAAATACAGATTTTCAGTCGGGGGAATTTTGCCAGCGTTGACGGTAAACCTCGTAAAGAGCCATAGCCGCCGCCACCGAAGCATTGAGACTGGGGGTTTTGCCTGCCAAGGGGATAGATACCAACTCATCGCAGGACTTTTGGGTCAACAGACTCAAACCCTCTCCCTCCGAACCTACCACCAATCCTATCGCACCTGTTAAATTAATTGTGTGTAAGGATTTACCACTTTTTGCCGCCGTGCCGTAGAGCCAAAAACCCGCCGCTTTTAATTCCTCTAAAGCACGATTGAGATTGACCACTCTGGCCACAGGTAAATATTCCAAGGCCCCCGCCGCCACTTTCATCACCGTCGATGTCACCCCGGCGGCGCGACGTTGGGGAATAACTACCCCCTGACAACCCATGGCTTCGGCGGTGCGAATAATTGCCCCAAGGTTATGGGGATCCGTAATACCTTCAGCGATGACGATGACGGGGTGGCGACTTTTGCCCTTAGCTTTTTCGATCAGATCGGCTAATTCTATATACTCATAGGGAGACATCTGGGCGGCAATCCCCTGATGATTGGCCTTATTGGTAATCTGATCGAGACGCAGATCATCCACCTCATCAATTACCGTGCCGTTGGCTTTGGCTTTTTCTAAAAGGGTATGATAACGGGGATCGTAACGGAGTCGATTGACTACCCAAATCCGATTCAGTTGGCGCTCCTCCTCCATGGCCGTTAAAACCACCCGGCGACCGTAGAGCAGATCATCAGCTTCTTGGTTTTCTGGAGTTACTGCCGGGGATTTAGCCAGAATTGGCCCGGTTTTCGGCCGCGAGGGCCGGCGAAAATTACTATTATCGGACTTGCCACGAAATGGTCGATCGCTCATCGAAAATTTTGGGTCTGAAACCCCGTCGTAGAACGACGGCTTTACTGTTAAATATTAGCGCATTTACACGATATATGCTAAAATGTGGGACATGGAAAAAGCCTATTGGTTTCGATTTTACCCCACACCAGAACAAGAGTCGCTATTGCGGCGCACCTTGGGCTGTGTAAGATTAGTTTACAATAAAGCTCTCCATCTCAGAACACAAGCATGGTACGAAAGACAAGAAAGAGTAGGATATGCTCAAACTTCTTCAATGCTAACCGATTGGAAAAAGCAAGAAGAATTAGAATTTCTAAACGAAGTTAGTTGTGTACCTTTGCAACAAGGGTTAAGACATTTACAAACAGCTTTCACTAACTTCTTTGCTGGTCGTACTAAGTATCCTAACTTTAAGAAAAAACGTCAGGGAGGAAGTGCCGAATTTACCAAATCTGCTTTTAAGTTCAAAGACAAACAAATTTATTTAGCTAAATGCACAGAACCTTTACCTATTCGATGGTCAAGACAAATCCCAGGCGAATGTGAACCAAGCACAGTAACAGTCAGATTACATCCTTCTGGACGCTGGCATATCTCAATAAGATTTGATGACCCAACAATTAAGCCATTACCAGTAACAGATAAAGCCATCGGAATTGACTTAGGAATTAGTAGCCTTGTGATTACCAGCGATGGCGATAAAGTATCTAATCCTAAGCATTTTACCAAGCATTATCAGAG
>NZ_JADBTZ010000385.1:0-2961 GCF_020245885.1 Microcystis sp. M165S2
CAACTTCACCTGATGGTTTTTTCTAAAGGTGGTAAACGACGTAAATATGGTGGCTCTACCACAAGACATGGGTTCCGTAAAGGAGATTTAGTTTCTTCTCCCAAAGGAATTGGTTATGTTAGTGGAGATACCGAAAAACAGGTATCTGTAAGCGATACCAGTTGGACACGATTGGGACAGATAGCTGTTAGCAAGATTCAGTTAATTCGTCGTTCTAACGGTTTAATTGTTTCTCACTAATTCATATAAAGCCGCCTTCCGCTATCGCTAAAGGGCGGGGTTTCAGACCCAGTTTTTCGATGAACCGATCGAGCGGGGATATCGTCTAGAATTAATTAGCTCAAAAAATCCCGACTGAATCTACCCTTAAGCAAACTTTTCTAAAAATGATGGCTGAATTACTGAGTCTAGTTCCTGCCAAGTCCCTCGAAACCGATGTAGTGGTAGGGGAAGCGTCGGCAGTATGTCCCCTTCCTCCAGTCACGGTTAGTAATGATACCCTACTTATTTCCCTGATCGATCGCTTGCGACGTACTTTGGAAAATCACCGCGGCGAAAATCAAATTGTGGTGATGCAGGATTTCCCGGATCCCGATGCCCTTTCTAGCGCCTGGGCCTATCAAATTATCGCTGAACAGTACAATATTCACTGTGATATAGTCTATGCGGGTACTCTCTCCCATCAGGAAAATGTCGCTTTGGTAAAACTAACGGGTTTACCGGCTAAACGTTGGGGAGTCCATACCCTCAAGGATAGAGATCTCTCGGTTTATCAGGGTTGTGTTTTTGTCGATGGTCAGGGAACCAATAGTCAGTTAACCACTCTGGTTAAACAGGCAAAAATTCCCATTATTGCTGTGATCGATCATCATACCCGTCAAGGGGATCTAGAGGCGGAATTTGTCGATATTCGTCCCCAAATGCGGGCAACAGCGGCGATGTTAACCCAATATATCCAAAAAGGGTTACTGACTTTTAATAGTAGCGATACCGTCCATGTTAAGTGTGCCACAGCTTTGATGCACGGATTGCGATCGGATACGAATAATTTAATGCAAGCGCAAGAGTGTGAATTTATTGCTGCTGGTTATCTCAGTCGTTTCTACGATGCCCAATTATTAAACGCTGTCCTGCAATCGGCCAGATCCCGACGGGTGATGGATGTGATTGAACGGGCCTTAAAAAACCGTATTATCAAAAATAATTATTCGATCGCCGGGGTCGGTTATTTGCGTTATGATGACCGGGATGCGATTCCCCAAGCTGCCGATTTTTTGGTGACAGAAGAAAATGTTCACACGGCTTTGGTTTATGGTATCGTTCACGATGAAGATGAGGAGATCGAGTTAGTCATTGGTTCTATGCGTACCAGCAAAATTACCCTAGATCCCGATGAATTTCTCAAGGAAGCTTTCGGACAGGATAACCAAGGTCGCTTTTTTGGTGGTGGTCGTTATATGGCCGGAGGTTTTGAAATTCCTATCGGTTTCCTCGGTGGTTTTAATAATAATGCCGAATATGCGAAACTTAAGTGGGAACTCTATGACACCCAAATTAAACAGAAACTTTCCCATCTAGTTAACCCCGATGAAAAGGTAATTCGCACCTAGCTATCGGACCTCAGCTATCTATTATCATCGCAAAGACCGACCCTACAGTGATATGAAACTTTATTTTGTGCGTCATGGATTAGCAGGACAATCTGGGGATTATCTCAACGATGGGGAACGTCCTTTAACCGAGGAAGGTAGGGCCAAAACCGCTAAAGTTGCCCAAAGATTAGGACAGTTGGGGGTGAAATTTGACCTAATTCTCACTTCTCCCCTGGTGCGTGCCGTGCAAACCGCCGAAATTTTGCAAAAAGCGGGTTTAAGCCGTAAAATTGAGCAATTTAATCCCCTATCACCCAACGGCAATATTCAAGATTGGGTGCAATGGTGGCAAAAGTCGGACTATCAGCGAGAGGAAACCGCGATCGCACTGGTGGGCCACGAACCGGATTTAGGCTATTGGACGGAAATGCTAGTTTGGGGCAAGTTTCAAGGAAAATTATCGGTCAAAAAAGCGGGAATAATCGGTCTAGAGGTTCCCAATCAACAAAATCCCCTAGGCAAGTGTCAGTTATTCTGGTTGACAGCCCCGAAATTACTCCTCTAGGAATTAACCTAGGTGTATCTATCCTTTTTGGAGACTACAATCGATGTTTAGTTAATAGTTAAAAAATCATAAACGATATAGAATTACGCCAGTTATTAACTGAGAAGTTAGCAGTTTTATCCGCAGACAATCTTAATTTAGTTGGGCAATTTATTAATAAGTTAACTTATCAATAGTTCTCAAACAAATCCGACAATTACCTAACAGAAAAATCATTACAAAAATGGCAATTTTTAGTTAAAAATAACCAATAAATGGACAATAAAAATCCTTTAAGTGAAAATGAAATTAAGATAATTTGCCAATTTTTAAGTCAATCTCATCAATCTCGTCTGGTAGGATTAGCTAGGGCTGGCTGAATAAATCTAAAAACCTTGTTGGATAATATCTTGAGGCTTTTTTGAAATCAAAAAGTACTGGATCTGGGAGTGATCGGGGGGAAATTTAGGCACTTTTTCCCTGAAAATTATAGCAAATAATGGGTTATTTAGGACGCTTTCAATTTTCAAACTCTTATCTGAACAGGGTTTCAGCGATGGATTGTCCTAAGCACCTTGGTCTTTGCTATAGGTAATTGACCACCTGAAAATGGGTAAAACCCCACACCCTGCACCCTACACCTGGCCTCCAACCCCAAACCCCCACCGAAAAACTTTTTCAGCAGACCCTAATTAGGGTTTGCTGAAAAAGTTATTGAAAAGCACAGGTCTCTTAATCAATGATTTCACTTAGCTACAAGCATAAGCTTTAGTTGTTGATTAGTTTCTAAGTCATAACTTATTGTCATCATTGACCGAGAAAAAG
>NZ_JADBTZ010000386.1:0-6991 GCF_020245885.1 Microcystis sp. M165S2
AAAACCGCACTTTTTCTCGGTCAATGATGACAATAAGTTATGACTTAGAAACTAATCAACAACTAAAGCTTATGCTTGTAGCTAAGTGAAATCATTGATTAAGAGACCTGTGCTTTTCAATAACTTTTTCAGCAAACCCTAGTTAATAACTTAACTTCAGAGCATTTACAGGTACATCATCCCAAGATTCTACGGTTCTTAAAACTGCTACCCACCCCGCTTGTTTTTGTTCATCCGTAAGACTGGTTAACCAACTTTGATGACAATCTTTTGCTGCTTGTTCATCTTGACAGGCAATACAAGCTTGTACTAAACCGCAGGGGTCAATCTGTTCATTTACCCAAATAATCATAGTTAATAGCCCTACTTAACTTTATTATTATAATCCATCGATCGCCCACAGAGAAACTTTTGATATTCATAACCTGTTACATAATTGGAGGATAACTCTGAGAGTTGACAGTCCGAGCGATCTATTGAAGAATGGAAATTAATTAACCATAATTCAAAAGGGGGAGAAGATGGCAGATTAAAATTTGGCTTTTGTCCTGAGTTAACTAAGATAAACTGAGGGTTTTTATCGGGAAATCTTTGGTTAAATTCCCAAGCAATTCCCATCATTTCTCCCACCTGCACCAAACTCCTATAGCTAGTGGCAATTACTAAGGGATAACGGCTATTATTTTCGATAGTGGTAACTAATTTATCCGGGCGATAATATTTACGATAGCCTAAATTAAAAGTAACACTTAGGGAACTAATTAAAGCCATGATAAGGACAATAATTACGATTTTTTTCTGCTGCCTTTGCCAACAATTGTCTAATAAAATTGCTAGAATTAAAATTACCGAGGGAAAGTAAACAAAACTATATCTAGCTCCCCGGGTAATATCGACCGAGAGCAGATAGGTGATGACAAAGAAAATAGCAATTGAACTGAGAAAAAATGCCGAGAGAATGCCTAATTCTGGTTTATAGGAGTCTAGCCACGCTGTTTTTAATTGTGGGATAATCCAGAGAAAAAAACCGATCATTATTGCCCCAGAAATCAAGATAATTATTAAAGATTCTGATTCAACGGGGAGCAGAGAAAGCATAGTAATTAATGTTCCCAGCAATTGAAAAAAGGGGCTAATTACTGCTAAAAAACTATCATTGTCTCTCTGAATCCAACCGGTCATCTGATTGCCATAATCTTTGGGTACAAAGGTGATAAACCAAATAATAATAAAGCTCAAGTTACCTAAAAAAACTAAACTTAAACGCCACCAATTAGTTATCCAAAAGTTTTTTTGTTTGATTTGATTGAATAAAATCAATAATAAAGTTATTGCTTCCGCTAGGATAGTTAAACTAAAAAAATAGTGGACTAATAACCCTAGACAGTTGACAATTAACCAGAAAAAAACCAAAGTATGGGATATTCTTTTATGGTGGATAATTTGACCGCTTGCCCTAAGAAAACAGCCTAAAGATATGAGGACAAATACAACCGCTAAAGTATAATGGCGCGCTTCTTGGGAGATAAAAACCGCGTAGGGAGAAACCGCCATTAAAATCGCCGCTAGAAAAGCGATCGAGCCTGATTTAAAGACCAATTTACTGATAAAATAAATTAAAGGAATCGAAATAACTCCCCAAAATACTGCCAGCGATCGCATCGCTTCTAAAGATACATATTCTCCCCGATCAAAGAATAATTTATTCCAGAGATAGGCGAGAATAAAATATAAAGGTGGATGATTGTCCTCCTGAATAACTAATTTAATTACATCGGCAATAGTTGCCTGATCATTGCTCTGGAGAGGTGCGAATAAAGTGGCGAGGGAAATTATCTGATTTAACGGCACTATCTGGTAATTATTGCCAATACTAAAAACCATAGTGGCAAATTCATCCGTCCAGGGAGGTTTGCTAGTTAATTGTGTTAACCTAATAACCAGTCCCAAAATTATTACTAATCCTAACCAGCAAAAATCAGACCAAGCTAACCGCTCCTTGCTTTTTTGTTGTAGATCAGAAATGACTGTAGATAAATTCAATTTAATTGTTATCTCCGAAAGATTCGATTATTTTAACCGCTTCCGATGGTGAAATATCTTGACGGCAATTAGGATAATCATACTCCTCCCGGGCAATTAATGCCCCACTGAGACGATAAAAATATTCTCCCATTTTCATCCAATCGGAATACAAATCAGGTTCAGGGAATTGTTGCTTTAATTCCGAGTCTTGGGGTGTACCATAATTGAGCCAGTATCCTTCTCCAAATAGTGGGGAATTGAGCGCTAGGGTTCCCTCTAATTCTAAACCATCATCGCCCCTGGCGTTTTCGATTCCTTCCACCAAAAAACAGCTATTCTCGGCATTTTCAAAGAGGACTGCGTATCCTTTCCCCTCTTCTGCGAGGATTTTAATCTCGCTGGCCCGAAATCCGGGGGGGATATAGTTAGGTAAAATAATCTTAGCATCTAGCGATCGCAGTTGTTGCCGTTGACTGGCGCTCAAAGTTACCGTTTCTGCTCTGAGATATTGCCCATTGTCAATAATAACAATAGATAATCCTAAAACTAAAGGACAGAGAAATTTTATGGTCATAATCGCTGTTTCTAAGGTCATATTCTGGAGAATATGTCAGTTTTTAGCTGATTTACTGATTATTTAACCAGATTGACGACGAATATTGCCCTTTTCCTGTTCCCGATTCCCTATTTACCGATTCTAATCGACAAAAAATCATAGCTTGTCTGTGGATTCCACTTTTTTCCACTTCTGTCACCCGGAATTATGGGACTGACATCACCCCAAACCCTCTCGTATTCTAAGGTTATCGACAGGAAAGAGAGGTAACAACCATGTTAGTCAGCCACCAAAATCCAACTTTTGTCCGTAACTACTTAATCGCAGTTATCTCCGTGGTGATGATGGGTATGGGGGTTGCCGATCTCGTCAATAATCCCTCTCGAATCGCTCAACAAAACCGTCTTGATGGTTATGGTCGCTATGTTAGCGCTGGTTTGGTTAGTGGTGCGGTCAATAATATGCGTTAATTTACCGCTGACTCTAAATCCTGTTTAAAAGGTGTGGGGGAGTGGGTAGTTTTTTCAGTGATCAGTAAACAGTAAACAGTGAACTGATAACTGATAACTGATAACTGATAACTAATAACTGATAACTGATAACTGATAACTGATAACTGAAATTGCTTAAACCCAAGAATGGAGAGCGCGTAATTGGGGCGTTTTTTTAGCTTGGTGGGTCTGCATTCTTTGTAAAACATCATCAAGAATTGTCACCGCTTCGCGGATATATTCCCCCTTATTCAGCATGACACATTCGGCCCTTTCGGCCATAGCTGCATCGGTAATCTCGGCCCTGGAAGGAATACTTTTCTTGACCAGATTTTCTAGGACTTGGGTGGCCCAAATTACCGGAATATGGGCCGCTTCGCATAACCAGAGAATTTCCTCTTGAATTTCTGCTAGTCTTTGATAGCCAATTTCTACAGCTAAATCGCCCCGAGCAATCATCACCCCAAAAGGTTGTTTACCGGCGGCATGGATGATTAATTCGGGAAGATTTTTCACGGCTAAAGGTGTTTCTATTTTGGCCACAATTGCTTTTTGTCGCCAAGCATCACCCAAACGACTTTGTAACTCTAGCTGTAGTGTCTCGATATCGCTGGCTTTCTGCACAAAAGAGTAACCGATAATATCGGCATTTTGGGCAATAAAATCTAAATCTTGCCGGTCTTTTGCGGTCAAAGGATCGATATTTAAGACGGTATCGGGGAAATTTAGGCCTTTATCTGCTTTGAGTTTTTCTCCTTTCTCTCTTGCGTGGGTAATTTTTAGTAAAAGACCTTCCGGCATTATGGTAATAACTTCAGCCCCAATATGACCATCATCAATCCAAACTTTCGCCCCGACGGGAATTTGGGGAATAATCTCCGGTTGGGAACAATTAGCCTGAAAATACTGAGAATGGGCAGTGTGGGGCGGTTGGGTGGTTAAGAGGAGAAAATCCCCTTGATATAGTCTGGTTTGGGACTGGGGGGCTAAAATCTGTTCTAAACGGATTTTTGGGCCAGCTAAGTCCATATAAACCTTACAGGTATGTCCATTGACTAAATTTTCGGGATTTTTGACCGCTTCGCGCAGATTTTCGATCATTCCCTGCCATTCTTTGGGGCTATCATGGGCGCAATTAATGCGAATACAGTCCATCCCGCAACGCAGTAATTGAGCGATAAAATCGGGGTCGGTTGCCGCCTCCGTCGGCATTGTCACCATAATTCGCACCCGACGCCGGGGGGAAGGCAGACCGAAAACTTCGGCGCTATGGGAGGCTAAAAGTTGATCTCCTTGGAAAAATGCCTCTAAAGGGGGATGTTTGGGTAATAATGAGGCTTCTTGATGACAAACCGCCCCTAAAGTGGCAATTACCGCATCGAGAGTCGGTAAAACTTTCGATTCAATCCGGCCTAGGGAAGATAATCCCCAGGGCATTAAAGCTAATTGTAAATCCCGGATATCTTCTTGTCTCAGGGCGAGATAATAGGCTAAATTACGGGTGCTAGGTTGAAAATTCTCCTTTTCAATGAGGTTTTTCCACTGCTGCAATTTCTCCTCTCCTTCCACTGTCACAAAATGCCGTAACCTTTGCAGATGATGGAGGAGAGTTTGGGGATAGGATAATTGTTCTCGCTTGAGTTGTTCTGAGAGAGTTAAAGACATAAAATTGAGTACAAAGTAAAAATCGTCAATTATTAAGGCAATATTTGCCTAGAAAATGCTCACTTTCGCCGCTTATATTGCTTTTGGCTGGTTATGGGGTCAGTTCTTAGGTATAATCTCTCTGTTTCTATACTAAGCAAATATCCTGTCTCTAGAAGTTAATTTTTGCTACGATTTATGGCGGTTATCTTAACGGTGAGGTGGGAAGTTTTGGTGGTCGGTGGTCGGTGGTCGATACTAAAAAAGCTAGGTTTATCGGGGAAAAATTATCGATAAGCTTCCCTGTCTTATGCCTTTGATAAAATTTAAAATAATGGCGTACATTGGCTGAATAAATTATCTTTTTTAAGCTATATTAAAGGTGCATAAAGTTATTAGTAACTACAGTATTAAGTTTTGTGAAGGGAGGGAATGCTCCAGAATCGCGACTATAATGAGTAAACAGATCATTCCTGTGTCGGCGAGAGCGAGAAAATATGTCTGCTACTGAATACGAAGCAATTATCGGTTTAGAAACCCACTGTCAACTGAACACCAAAAGCAAGATATTTTGTCCCTGTCCCACCAACTTCGATAGTCCCCCCAATACTAACGTCTGTCCCATCTGTTTGGGTTATCCGGGGGTATTACCCGTCCTTAACCAAGAAGTCCTGGCCAGTGCCGTTAAACTGGGATTAGCTATCGATGGTAAAATCACACTCCATAGCAAATTCGATCGCAAACAGTATTTTTATCCCGACCTGCCGAAAAATTATCAAATTTCCCAGTATGATCTCCCTATTGTCGAACAGGGTCAACTAGAAATCGAGATCGTCGATAAAAAAACTAAGGAAGTTAGCCGCAAAATTATCGGTATTACTCGTCTGCACATGGAAGAAGACGCGGGAAAACTGGTTCATGCCGGCAGCGAACGTCTCTCTGGTTCCACCCATTCCCTGGTGGATTTTAATCGTACAGGTGTACCATTATTAGAAATTGTCTCGGAACCGGATTTACGCACCGGGGCCGAAGCGGCGGAATATGCCCAAGAATTACGGCGTTTAGTGCGTTATCTCGGCATCAGTGACGGTAATATGCAGGAAGGTTCCCTGCGCTGCGATGTCAATATTTCTGTGCGGAAAAAAGGCGCTAAAAAGTTCGGGACTAAGGTAGAAATTAAAAATATGAACTCCTTTAGTGCTATCCAAAAAGCCATAGAATACGAGATCGATCGACAAATTGCAGCGCTCGAAAATGGCGAATTGATCCTACAGGAAACCCGTCTTTGGGAAGAAGCTACTCAACGGACGATTAGTATGCGGAAAAAAGAAGGTTCTAGCGATTATCGCTATTTTCCCGAACCGGATTTACCCCCCCTAGAAGTCTCTCCCGAACAGTTAAAAGCTTGGGCGGAAGAATTACCGGAATTACCCGCTCATAAACGTCGTCGTTATGAAGAAGAATTTGGTCTTTCCCCCTACGATGCCCGGGTTTTAACCGATGATCGCACCGTGGCCGAATATTTTGAAACTACTGTAATTGCCGGGGCAAATGCGAAATTAGTCGCTAACTGGCTCAGTCAAGATATCGCCGCTTATTTGAATAATAATAAGCTGATGATCACGGAAATTGCCCTGCAAGCGTCAGACTTAGCTGAATTAGTTAAACTGATTGAAGCGGGAACAATTAGTGGCAAAATTGCTAAGGAAATTTTACCCGAACTTCTCAGCCAAGGCGGTTCACCAAAAGCACTGGTGGAAAAGAAAGGATTAATACAAATTTCTGACACTTCTGCGATCGAAAAACTGATCGAGGAAATTATCGCCTCCCATCCAAGCGAGTTAGAAAAATTCCGGGCGGGTAAAACTAATCTTAAGGGATTTTTTGTCGGTCAAGTCATGAAAAAAAGCGGCGGTAAAGCCGATCCTAAATTAACTAGCCAAATCTTAGATCAAAAACTTTCTGGTTAGTTATATTCAGTGATCAGTAATCAGTGATCAGTAAACAGTAAACAGTAAACAGTAAACAGTAAACAGTAAACAGTGAGAGAGTAGGTAGTGGGGAAGTAGGGAGAATAAATAAAAGCAGTCTCATGATAACTGGGAACTGATTAACACTGTTAACTTAAAACTCAAATCTGATAACTGATAACTGATAACTGATAACTGATAACTGATAACTGATAACTGATAACTGATAACTGATAACTGATAACTGATAACTGATAACTGATAACTGATAACTGATAACTGATAACTGATAACTGATAACTGAT
>NZ_JADBTZ010000387.1:0-2756 GCF_020245885.1 Microcystis sp. M165S2
GTTTCGTTAGACATTTGCTAGACTCCTATAGATTTTCGGGTTTTTGATAGCCATTTATTATGGTCATAAGGGAAGTAACCGTTTCTAGGGGCCAGTTCTAGGGATTGGGGAAAAAACCGAAAAGTTTAGCAGCACCTCCCAAGACAGCAACCACCAAAGCTATCAGAATCCCCCGGTTGGTAAATTCCTGATAACCAACCCGTACCGTTAATCCCTCGATTTTCTCATCTAATACTTTAATATCTCCTTTTAACTCGGCCTTGAGTTCGGCCTGTCCGATTTCTAATTTTGTGAGACGTTCATCGATTTTGTCGATTTTACTTTCAATCCTGGTCAAGACAGCTTCTAGGGAATAGGTGACAGTTTCGTTAGACATTTTGCTATACTTCTAGACTTATCTGGCGACTATCTTAATTATGAAGGGTTTTCATGGTCTGAGACTTGAGTATTTTAGGGATTGCCGCTCAAAAATTGGCTACTATCCAAGCAAGTACCTAAAGCTAGAAAAGGGATGAAGTGGCAGTTTTTTGCGATGCTTAAAATGTGACTGCGATAATTAAACCGGAGACTAACAAGCCAAAACCGCTAACCAAAGACCAAAAACGGGGATAAACCCGAATATTTCCGCCAGAGTGAGTTATTTGACTCCATTCCAGACGAGGAGATAAATCGCGACGAAACCAACCGAGAACTTGTACAGATGTATTATTTATTGCTGCCATGGGGGAGTTAGTAGTCCTGATTTTATGCCAAAAACCAAAACGATAGTTAGGAGCGAGGGGAATTATGCCGGTGCTATCTTTAAGAAAGAAATTCTTTCCTTGAGCAATTAACTCACCGCGGAGTCGGACGGGGATAGCTGAGAGGAGATGACTGTAAGGATTATCAGTTAAAGAAAAAATATCGCTGAAACTAGCATTTTTGAGAGGAGGATAACTGGCTAATTGATTGATAATTATACCCAAACCCCCACCGACTAAAATTAGGTCCAATCCACCCCAAGAGCTAAATTTCAGCCAAAGAAAACCAGCTATGACAACCCCAATAATAAAGCCTAGTCCCGAAGCATAATATAAACACAGTCGTAGAAAAAAGTTTTGATAGAGTTTCTTGGAATCTAATTCCATTTCTTGGCGTAATACTCCCCCCAGACTAAATTCTATATCTAGATCCATCTGTCGGGCATAGTTAGCTAAAGCGCGAATCCTTTTACCAGTCAGGGGATGATTAGATTGCAACTCTAACCATTTTGCCCAAGGGTTATATATATCCCAGAGAAAACTCTGTCCGATCCGGCGAGACTCCAATGCGATACCATAAACGTTACCTGCAATGATCGCATCCTGCTCCAGGGCAATATTTAATACATTTGTGCTCAATGACAGGGGACTAAACTGGGCAGTTTCTTGGACTAAACCAAAGGCAATTTTTACTAAAGCGCGGGCCAAAGCATTGGGATTACCAGTAACTTGGGCAGCAAAATGATCGGCGAAGTATTCTCTAGTACGAGACAGATAAAGACAGCAAAAAACAATAATTGGCCTAAAAATGGTGATAATTGATGAGAGAAGGGCTAGAAAAACTGTGTCTTTAAAATTATTACCTTGATTTTGGGCAAAAGAATCGATATAACAGCTTAAATGGTCGAAACTAGCACAGATAGTCATCAGGGCAAAGTCTCCCTGCCAAATATGCCCTAATTCATGAGCATATACCGTCGCTACTTCCTCATCGTCGAGATAGGTAAATAAACCTCTGCTAACTACTAAGCGAGCATTACCCCGTCGAGAGCCATAGGTAAAAGCGAGGGGCTGTCCGTCTTCGATAATGCCTAGTTTTGGCGGTTTTAACCCTTTTTCTCGGCATACACGCCCAATTACCGCCGCCGATTCTGGGCTATACCGTTTAATTTCCGCTAAGGACACCCAACGCACTCGATAAAGACGTTTTTGTGTCCAATCAATTAGATTCGGGGCGATAAAAAGGATGAGTCCGCCTAAGAAACCGGTCAAGAGCAAGGCAATAATTACACCCTTCCCCGCAGGGATGAGGAGAAAAAGGGTAATTACAAAAAAAAGACCAGAGATGATAGCATAAAAAGCCGTAATTGTCAATAGTTTAGCAAAAATAAGTCTATTTTCGGGGATAGTCCGGGATAACCGGACACTTACCCGTGCTGCTCGTGCTGCCTTGGGCAGCGATCGAAATTTGACCCCATTAGTGGCAATACCGATGGTTTTTTGTTCAGCACTAAAGATTTTCAGTAATCGTTTGGCCCACTGACTAACTTCCTGATCAAGATGATTTTCTAATTCCAGAGCTAAGGCGATCGCTTGTTGCCGTTGATTATTGCCGCGATAGGCCCGAGCAAGAGCCATTTTAGCTTGAATATATAAGGGAGAATAAAAATTAGCTGACTGTTGGCAATATTCTTCCAGTAATTCTACAGCCCTTGCGTAATCCTTTAGCTGCAGACATTTTAATCCTTTTTCTAGTGACATAGATATCCCTTGGCTGTTTATCTATCTTTAGAGATACCCAGAATCGTAGGAAAGATTAAAGGAGTTGGGGAAGTGGGGGTTGGGGGTTGGGGGTTGGGGGTTGGGGGTTGGGGGTTGGGGTTTTACCCATTTTCAGGTGGTCAATTACCTAATTTTCAGGGAAAAAGTCCCGGAATTTTCCCCCCAATCACTCCAAGGGTCGGCACTTTTTGAGGGAAAAAAAGTCTAAAAACCTTGTTGGATAAGGTTTTTAGA
>NZ_JADBTZ010000388.1:0-21107 GCF_020245885.1 Microcystis sp. M165S2
ATTAGGTGTTAAGGGTAATGATTCTAGTATTACGAAAGCACTGGGAATCATATATTCTGGCAGCTTTTCTTTTAAGCATTGCCGCATTTCATTGGGGGTTGGTGTTGCCTCTTTTTCGGGGACAATGTAGGCGACTAAACGTTTGTTTCCTGGTGTATCTTCCCAGGCAATAATAACAGATGATTGCACTTGAGGATTTTGAGTTAATAATGTTTCTATTTCTCCTAATTCAATACGAAATCCTCGTATTTTTACTTGGTTGTCAATGCGTCCCAAATATTCAATATTACCGTCAGGTAAATAACGCGCTAAGTCCCCAGTTTTGTAGAGACGAGAATCTGAGTAATTACTAAAAGGATTAGGGATAAATTTTTCTTGTGTTAATTCGGGACGGTTAAGATAACCTCTTGCTAATCCTGCTCCACCTATGTGTAATTCTCCTGGAATACCTACAGGTACTGGTTGAAGATTGGAGTCTAAAATGTAGATTTGTGTGTTAGAAATTGGACGACCTATTGGTGGAAGTGATGGCCAAATATTGGGATAACCTGTTAAAGAAAATGCTGTTACTACATGGCTTTCTGTTGGTCCATACTGATTTTCTAGCCGACAATTAGGAAGCTTATTGAAAAAGTCTGTTAGTACCGGAGTAATTTTTAATTGCTCTCCAGCAGTAATCAATTCCTGAAGATTTTGAGGGAGAAATTGAGTATTAGCAGCACTCTGGGCTAACTGTTCTAACGCAACAAAAGGAAGAAATAGTCTTTCAATGGCTCCTTGTGTGAGCATTTTTAATAATGCTGTTCCATCTCTGCGGATTTCTTCTGTAATTAAAACGAATAGGCCACCTGAACACAAAGTAGAAAAGATTTCTTGAAAAGAAACATCAAAACTTATTGGTGTAAATTGACCTGTCTTTGTGCCATATTTAGCAGATGGTTGTTTCACTTGCCAAACTATAAGATTGACAAGCGGACGATGATTCATAGCCACTCCTTTTGGCTGTCCAGTAGAACCTGAAGTGTAAATCACATAAGCAAGATTATCTGAACTTACACCTGTATAAAGATTAGAATTACCAAATTGTCCAATCTTTTGCCAATCTCTATCCAAACAAACTGTCTGTGCAGTAGATGACGGTAAAAATGACAACAATTCCTGTTGAGTTAATAACACCTCAACTTTTGAATTAGCCAACATATAACTCAATCTTTCTGCTGGATAATTTGGGTCAAGGGGAACATAAGCCCCACCCGCTTTTAATATACCCAATAATCCCACAATCATCTCTAAAGAGCGTTCAACACAAATCCCCACTAATTCATCAGGTTTAACACCCAAAGATTGCAAATAATGTGCTAACTGATTAGCTCGACGATTTAACTCATTATAGGTTAATTGTTGACCTGAACATACCACCGCTACAGCATTAGGAGTCCGTTCAACTTGCTCCTCAAATAATTGATGAATACACTTATTTGAGGGATATTCAGCTTTAGTGTTGTTCCATTCGACTAATAGTTGATGTTGCTCTCGCTGTGTCAGTAAAGGTAACAATGACACTGGTTGCTGTGGATTTTCAACAATTGACTCTAGCAAAGTCACAAAATGCCCTGCCATGGGTGTGATGGTAGTATCCTCAAACAAGTCAGTATTGTATTGCCAGTTTAGTTGGAAGGTTTCTGCTGCTTCCATTACCATTAAACTTAGATCAAAGTCTGCACCGCGTTGATGTCCAAGTAAATAGGGAGCCATCTGTAGCATTGGTTCTTGACTGGGGGATAAGTTCTCCTTTTGTTCACACCAAGTTTGTGCTTGCCAAGTAAAACTAACTTGACAGAAAGGCGAACGGCTGGGATCGCGTTGTGGCTGGAGTTTTTCTACTAACAGAGAAAATGGGTAATCTTGATGCTTTTGAGCTTGCCTAACTATTTTGCTGACTTGAGCAAGAAGTTCCGTAAATGTGGCATTCTCCTCGACAAAAACTCTTAAAACGGTCAGATTAGAAAAGTAGCCGACAATCTCTTTAAACTCTTTACCCGTCCGACCCCTCATCGGGCTGCCTATGAGGATGTCTGTTTGATTAGTGTAACGGTAAAGTTGGACGTAAAATACTGTGAGCAGAATCCGATAAAGGGTTGTTCCTGTGGCTAGAGCTAGATGCTTGAGTTTTTCAATTAACTGTTCATCTAGCTTGGCAATATATGATGCCCCTTGATAAGTCTTTACTGGGGGGCGGGGTTTGTCTGGGAGCAAATTCAAAATTGGCAATTCGCCAGCTAATTGTTTTTGCCAATATTGCCACTGTTTTTCTCCTTTGGAACCCGATAGCATTTCTGACTGCCAGTGGACAAAATCTGCATAAGATTTTTTTTCACTGAGAGAATCTACTGTTTCTGGCTGCCCTTGACTAATTCGCTTGATTTCATTAGTATATGACGTTTGAAATTCACCCAGCAGTAAATTAAAAGACCACATATCACCAGCGATGTGGTGCATTGTGAGCAAGAGAATATGGTCTTCTGGTGAAAGAGTAAATAAATTCACCCTCAAAACTGAATCTTTTTCTAAGTTAAAAGGGGTGTCAGCTATAGCATAGATTTTCTCTCTTAAGTGGTCTTCGCTCCATTCGCTGGCATCTATTACCCCAACACTAAAATTCAGTTGTTGATTAACTTGTTGAACTGGTTTACCTTCATGACTGGTATATGTGGTTCTCAGAATCGGGTGCTTTTCAATAATTTTTTGCCATACACGATTGACAACAGGAATCTTTAAATAAGAATAAATTTTTGCAGTAATAAATATATTATAAGCAACGCTTTCTGGAGCAATCTGGTAGATTAACCACATTGCTTCTTGACCACGTGAAAGTGGGTAAATTGTTTTCATATTTATACTCATGAGTCTCCCGCATTTGTGATAAAAAAATGTTATCTAGGGGAAGGCGTATGCTTTATGCCCCTACAGAAACCGAATTTGCCCCACTGTAGGGGCGCAAGGAAGCCGAGTACAAAATGTAACATATATCGAACATTTTTAACCATGATATCGCAAGATATGTTATCGCTTTGAGGGAACGGGGAACAGGAAACGGGGAAGAAAATCGGCGCACCTCATTGCTTTGAAACCTGTATCCTGAAATCTTATCATAGAAAAAAAAATTTGTCATGGTCAACGAAATTCGGTAATATGTGGTAGTCTGAGAAGCGCTCACTAGCTTTAGCTATCAAAACAATGGTTACTTGTAGTAAGATAACGAGGGTGAAAAAAGCAGTAGCAGGGGGGCTGAGAAAGCCATCGCTCTATGCTGACAGATAAAGCGACGGGAGTATGTTAGCACAACTCAAGCACAATAACCTTAAAATTGTCGGGGAGCTTTATATTTTCGCCAATTGCCTTCTACACAGGGGAAGGTTTCTCCTGAAACTAGAACCCAACAGACAACCCCAGAATAAACTCCGCCAATCCAGCCAAAATCTAAAATCATTCCAGCAAAATGTCCACAACTCAAATATAAATGCTATATGTCCGCCAAAGTCTCTCAAGATCGATCGACGACTAATATTATCTCCGATGTCAGCAAATTTTGGCACAGTGTCAAGCTGATCGCTGCTCCCTATTGGTATCCTACTGAATCGGGGGGAAGGACTTTTGCCGATGTGATTCAAGCTTGGGCCATGCTCATCCTACTAATCGGGGTAATCCTAGGGGTTGTAGGCTTAAATGCCTTCAATAGCTTTGTTAGTAATTACTTAGTTGATGTCATTCTTGAAAAAAATGATTTTGATAAATTTGTCAAAACTTTGGTAGTTTTCGCGGTTGGACTGCTCTTTGTCACCCTTTTTGTTGGCTTGCTTAAATTTCTCAGGAAAAGAATCGCCCTGGATTGGTATGCTTGGCTCAATGACTGGATTCTCACAAAATATTTGCATAATCGCGCCTATTACAGAATTAATTTTAAATCCGATATCGACAACCCAGATCAGCGTTTATCCCAGGAAATTGAGCCGATTACCAGTAAAGCTCTCTCCTTTTTTGCAGTTTCCCTAGAAAATGTCCTAGATATGATCACTTTTTTAGTGATTCTCTGGTCAATTTCTTCCTCTGTCGCCATTATTTTAGTCGTTTGGACAATTCTCGGTAACGTCATTGCTATCTATTTTAACCAAGCCTTAAATAAAATCACTCAAGAAGAATTAGAACTTAAGGCTAACTATAATTATGCTCTAACCCACATTCGTAATCATGCGGAGTCGATCGCTTTCTTTGAGGGAGAAAATCAGGAATTAAATATTATTCAGCGGAGATTTAATAAACTCTTAGACAGTGCTAAACGTAAAATTGATTGGGAGAGAGGCACAGAAATTTTTAGTCGGGGCTATCAGGCGGCAATTCAAGTATTTACTTTTGTCATTTTGGGTCCTTTGTATATCAATAGTGAGGGCATTAGTTTCGGACAGGTCGGGCAAGCCTGTTTAGCGGCTAATTTGTTTGCTACGGCGCTGGCGGAATTAATTAGTGAATTTGGCACTTCGGCACAATTTAGCAGTTATGTTGAACGTCTATCGCAATTTTCCGAAGCCTTAGAAGAAGTCATTAAACAACCGGAAAATTTAAGCACGATTAAAACCATCGAAGAAACCCAATTTTCCTTTGAAGATGTCACCTTGCAAACCCCCGATTATGAACAAGTAATTGTCGAAAACCTCTCCCTTTCTGTTCAGCCTGGACAAGGTTTATTAATTGTCGGTCCGAGTGGTCGGGGTAAAAGTTCCTTGCTACGTGCGATTGCCGGTTTATGGAATGCAGGAACCGGCCGATTAGTGCGTCCCCCCCTAGAAGAAGTATTGTTTCTGCCCCAACGTCCCTATATAATATTAGGAACCTTGCGAGAACAGTTACTTTATCCCAATCGTAATCAAGAAACCAATGAGATAAGATTGAGGGAAGTTTTGCAAGAAGTCAATCTCCAAAATTTACTAAATCGAGTCGATAGCTTTGATACAGAAGAGCCTTGGGAGAACATTTTGTCCCTGGGAGAACAACAACGTTTGGCTTTTGCTAGGGTATTAATTACCCGTCCCAGTTTTACTATCCTAGATGAAGCCACAAGTGCTTTGGACTTAAACAATGAGGAAAATTTATATCGGCAATTGCAAAAAACTCACACAACTTTTATTAGTGTTGGACATCGGGAAAGTCTCTTTAACTACCATCAATGGGTTTTAGAACTCTCTAGTAATTCCCATTGGCAACTGCTTACAGTGGAGGAATATCGCCGACAAAAAGCGAAAGAAATTATTAATATTTCTGTCGATAATTCTCAAACTAGACTTGAAGATTTACCGAATCAGGAAACCGAGGTCAATCCTAAAATCAATTCTGCCAAGGAACCCCCCCCCGAATCGCCAACGACAACAATCTTAACAGAAGTCGAAGAAGGACTTTCCCATGCACAAATGAAGGAATTAAGCGACTATTCTCTCAGTAGCATTAGAAGCAAAGCCAGTCAGGGAAAATCAATTACGGGGAAAGATGGACTGACCTATCGCTATGACAAAGACCCTAAAATCTTAAAATGGCTAAGAGTTTAGCCGATGAGAGATGGGTCAAAAAACAACGTTAAACCATGACACCAACTTAGCTACCAAAAAAATGAATCAAACCCTGGTTAATCAACAACAGTTCTTCCAAGAAATCGTCCAAGATATCCAGCAAAATAAAATTGCAATTGCGGCGAAAAAACTGCGTCAACAGGAAGCAGATAACTGTGAAATTCCGGCTCAGTGGCTTCTGAAAACAGCAGCGGCTTTAGAAACCGATGACTGGAGCATTTTATCAGAAGATTTCATTAATCTGAATTTTATCGATAAAAATGGTTATTTTCTGATGATTGCTCCCTATAGCATCAATCGTCAGGGGAAGCAACAAGTCACTTTGAGTGCGATTTACGGAAAAATTCATAAAAATAGTGAACCTTCTATTGAACAACTAGAAAGGTTAATTCGTGAAAAATTTGGCAGTTTAGGACAACCGATTCCCAGAAATTTGTCCTTTACTGAAATTGCTAGTTGTGGTACAGTTAGCGGAGAAAAGGGGGAGGCTTTTATCGTTCCCCATAGGTGGACTTTTCCCAATAGTGTTCAGGGGCCAGCTTTAAATAATGCCAGTGAGCAAAAAAGACGCTTTTCCGGTTCTAGCTACGAATGTATCCGAAAAATTTTTGAGCCAGAAACGGCCGATTTACTATTAGGACCCCTAGAGGATCAAATTAATGGTGAACGCTATCGCCATCTCGATACCCAATTCCATGAAGCAGGTCATGCTAGTGGGTTGGGATTTGACTTGAAACTCAAAAATAAACTGTTTCAAAACTATACCTATGCCGGAGTCGAGGAGTGGCGCTCAGATAGTTTAGGCTTTGAATTTGCCGACTGTGCTTTACCTGCCGAAGAAGCGGGAAAATTAGTCGCTGTTAATTTCTGCATTCGCTTTGGTTTAGATGCTCACCGTTTAGGGGGTTTAGAAAAAGATGTGGATGTCCACGCTAGTTTGATCAGTTTGGAATATCTCTTGCAAAATGATGCTATTTATCTCACAAAAAATGGTCAATTGGCCCTGCGTAATGTCAGTTATCCAGGCTTACTAAAAGCGGTGGAAATGCACCGAACAAAAGCTTTATCTCTAACGCGAAGGGAGTTAAATCTAAATAGTCCAACAGGTCTTTTTGCTCTGTATAAAGTAGAGATTCATCCCGCAACCCAATTAATTTTTCAGGGACTAATTGTAGAGCGCTGCCGAGGAATTTGGTCAGAGTTACAATAAGTACCTAGGGTTTGCTGATAACCGGCCCGGGGAGGGATGTCAGTCAGCCATGTGCATCCCTCCAAGTACTAGGTCTCTACTACTTGATGGCGATAGGGATTGGGGTCAACTCCTCTGAGTTTCTCGCCACAGCAAGTGCCGGCCCTGGAATATTAGTCGTTGACTCCTACACATTTATTTATATATATCACTAGATAACTAAAATGTGTTAAGCTAGGCGGTAGCATTCTGGGAAATCACGACAGATAGATCAGTCTCTTATTAGTCAGAATCCCTGAACCCCTGATTACCTCTTTCTCCCCTAGGTGATTACAAAACCAATGGCTGAACAACGCTCTGTACTAAAATTTAATGGCATCGATGATCACATGGAGCTATCCCACGGATTTCTTGACATCGATCAGAGTATTACCATTACATTTTGGGCAAAAGGGGAAAATAATTTATCCACAGAAACCACTCTTTTAGAAGCTGTTAATCAGGAAAATAACCGCGTTCTACATATTACCTTGCCCTGGGGCGATCCCGTGAAACCTGCGATTTTTTGGGACGCGGGAAATGAAGAAGGTTTCGATCGAATTGAAAAAAAAGTCAAGCTTAAAGATTATAGTGATTGGACTCACTGGGCCTTGGTCAAAAATGCCACCACAGGCCGAATGTTGATCTATCGCAATGGTATCATTTGGCATCGTGGCAACGGTCATAACCGGGCCTTAACGGGGATTGAAAAAATCATCTTGGGAGCCTCTGTTAATCTCTCCCATTATTGGCAAGGTTGTCTTGCAGAACTTTCTGTTTGGAATCAAGCGCGTAGCCAAGAAGAAATCCAAGAAGCGATGTATCAATCTCCCTTAGTTGATGACCTTGGTTTAGTCACTTATTTATCACTCAATGGCAGTGCCGAGGATCAAACAAGTTATAGCAATCATGGTATTCTTTATGGGACAACCTGGCAACTAGATAGTCTTCCCTCCAAACCGACCTCGATCCCTAAATCAAAAACTCAGACTGGCAGTAAAGCTAGAAGGAGTGCGAAAAGGATAACAATGGTCAACGAAATTTTTAACTCCCTTGAAGAAGAAGAAGTGATTGAACAGGATGCTCCATCTGAAAATCAAGAACCTTCCCGGGAAGATAATTCAGAATCAATTATAATTGCCGAAGAAGCTGCCCTTGCCAGCAATGAAATTGAGGAGATTACTGAAACAGCAATTTCTCAACCGGATAGCCTCACTTATTCAAACCAGAAAAAACGGTTAATTATTTGTTGTGATGGTTCTTGGGAAGACTCTGCCAGTGCTTACCCCACCAATGTGGTTAAATTCGCCGAATCTATTAAGTATATTGCCGAAGATCAAACCCCCCAAATCGTCTTTCTGTCAGGTTCTGGCAGCCCCGAAGATAACGAATTTATTAAAAGTTTAGGGAATGAAACTTTTGGCTGGGGCCTCGATCGAATGATTCAAGATGCCTATCGTTTTCTTGTCCTTAACTACAATCCCACAACCGAGGATGAAATTTATTTGTTAGGTTTTAGTCGAGGAGCATATATCGTTCGATGTTTGGCCAGTTTTATCGATAAATGTGGAATCCTAAAACGCTCTAAGATTAAAGAAATTCCCCTAGCTTATCAACTCTATCGAGACCACACCGTTAGTTCCGATAGTGCCAAAGCTCAACAATTTCGTGCCGCTAATGCTAAAAAAATTGAGACAGAAAAGGAAGATTTTCAAGATCGTATTCCAGTCAAGATGTTAGGTTGTTGGGATACAGTTGGCAATTTTGGTATTCCCGATTTAACTCCCTGGTTTCCCCTGGCTAAGTTTTATCATAAAAAATATGAATTTAGTAATACAAAACTAAGTCCGATTATCCAGAATGCTTTTCATGCTGTTGCCATTGATGAAAAACGTAAAAACTTCCCTTCCACTCCGATCAAAGCCAATCCCGAAAATCCTGAACAAGTTGTCAAAGAAGTTTTATTTGTCGGTGAACATACCTGTCTAGGTGGTGGCAAAAAAGAATATCAAGGACTTTCCGACTACCCGTTACAATGGATGATTAATCAAGCCAAAAAATTGGGATTAGAGTTTAATTCAACTACCTCTGAATCCGAGGAATTCCAAATTAAACCAGACCCGACCATCAAGTTCGATAATACTGTTAAAGGATTGTCGGCCTTGGGAGGTGAGCAATGGCGATATTTCAATACAAAAGTTGTCACTGTTCATCACAGTGTGGTAAAACGATTAAAGGCCTTTTCCGATTATCGTCCCAAAAGTCTTGAACCTTTTCTTAAAGCTTTACTTGACGACGATCAACAGACAGAGTAACCTTGCTTTAAAATTAAACTAATCCTTCGCTAGAAATTTGAGGTGATTTTTATGGAACTCGATAACATTATCAAAAAAGTGGCAGGTACTTATTTAGCTTCGGCTATTATTGCTGTCATCGTGCTAATTTTCACCCTCGGACAACCCTTTGTAGTTTTTCTGGGTATCGGAGCGATGGGGTTGGTTACTGTCTTAGGAGATGCGATCGCCGAGTACGGAATTGAAGCGGTTCTGAATGCTTTTTACACTGAGCGAAGTAAAAAAGAATCCCTGGAAACACTTTTAGCTGAAATTGATGCTTTACCTCTGACTGATGACCTGAAATTAAAAACCAAAAAACACTTGACTGACCATCAAGAACAGACAGTAAAGCAGCAAGAAACGGTAACTGAGCCAACTCCTGAAAATCCTCAAACAGTTGTTATTGAAAATGAACCAGTTATTGAAAATGAACCAGTTATTGAAAATGAACCAGTTGTTGTTGAAGTTGAAAATGTTTAATTAGGTATTGCTCCCTCTTGCAAGAGATGGGGGCAGCGGATGATTATTGCTAAGTATTGAGGAATTTTTTGGTCTAAGATAGCTATGCTAAATAGGAACTCTCAACATCTGATGACCTATAAAAAAATTGCCATTTATGAGCAAAGCTATCAACTTCCTGTTTTTAAAAATAGATACTTAAAAAATTTTCAGAAAATCATCAAGGAACGTCGGAAATTAATTCAAGAAGGAGTTCGCTACCATTACTATTTTGGTAAGATTATTAAACGAAAAGAAAAAATTACTCAACAAGAAATCTTGATCGAGACTCAGTTATTAATTAAAGACTATAATTTACTAATTAATGGACTAGAAATCTATCAGGACGGATATTATCGTTTTTTACTCCAACTCAGTGACAATCTCAAAATTTTATTTTCCCAAAAATATCAAGAATTGAAAATATTAGACTACGAGAGAATAAAGTTAGAAATTAAAAACAATAATAATCAGAATATTCTCAATCAACTCAAGCTAGAAAAACAGGAAAATTTTCGGTCAATTTTGCTACTGGGAAAAACATCTTTTTTGATGTTGAGAAAAACTAAATTACTAGGAGAAGGAGTTCAGAAATTAGCCGAGGATACTCAAAAGCAGAAAAAAATTGTGCAAGCAATTATTCAAGAACTCAAAATTTATGAGGAATTAAATCATTATCAACTCAAATCTCAACGAGTTCGCCAAGAAATTGCTGATCTTGCCCAAAATGCGATTAATTTTGAAAACTACTTACAGGACTATTTTGCTCCTTTTCAATTATTAATAGAAGAAGTGATTAAGGTGGATGAAGAATTTTATGCAACAGTTGGAGAAATTAAGTATTTGGTAGATAATATTTTTCCACCTCAGCCTGCTCTCTTAGAAACGTCAGATTCAGCCATAAATTCTGAGTTTTTGCTAAATTTTCTGGCGACTGGTTACGAGAAAGAAGCAAGGTTAAAAGAGGCTTTTTCCTCTGATCAATTTAATGATTACTTATTCAATGAAAGTGAATGGTCAGAACAATTTATTTCCCTAGAAAAAACCATCAATAAATTATCTCATCATTTAGCAGAACAAGAGGCTTGTCAAAAAGACACTATCCCCAAAACTCCCCTGGCAATAGTTGTCTCTCAATTCACTCAAAACAGTCTTCACAAATCTTCTACTTCTAAAAATCCCCAGACTTCCCCAAATATCTTAACTCAAGAATCGGCTGATATTGATTATAATCAATTACAAGATTTGCTAAGAAAGCAACAGTGGCAAGCGGCCGATCGCCAAACAACCCAACTACTATTAAAAATTTTGGGTAGAACCTACTGGAATGAGGTTTATCCTCAAGATATTGCTCAATTACCTTGTTCGGATCTGAAAAAAATTGATCAACTTTGGCTTCATTATAGTAATGGTCATTTCGGTTTTAGTATTCAGCAAGCCATTTTCTCTAGTCTCGGTGGTTTAGTGGATTATGAAACCCAAAAGAAACTTGGCGATCGGCTGGGTTGGCGGAAAGAAGGTCAATGGCTCAATTATGAGCAACTAAACTTTGAATTAGAGCCGAATTCTCCCCTCGGTCATTTACCCGTTCATTGGTTGATTTTTGAAGAAAATCTTTGTTACCCATCTGCGGAAGCTTCTGACAATCAAAACTCCGTGGCTTTCTGGAGAGTTGGCAATTGGTTATTGTGGCAACTTCATCTCGTTTTAAGCAAAATTCAAGCCTGTGGAATTATTCCTCTGTCTGACTTTTAAAGCGATTATCTAAGCTGTTGACTATCTAAATTATTCGTTAATTGACACTCCCCGCGCGCTAAAGCGACTGGGATTCTTGGTTCAAAGAGATTACTTGCTTAGACAGAATTGCTTCTGAAAAAGTAGAGGTATTCTCTCCCCAAGCGTTTATTGGGTCGAGCATCGAAAGTTCCTGTATGCCCTACAGTACCTAACCCCTTCTTAAGGATATTGATAGCGGCGTTTTCATCCCGATCTAAAACACATCCACACTTGCATTGATGGGTTCTAGTCGATCAAGATTTTTTGACAGTTTCACCACAGTTTGAACAATTTTGACTTGTATAATTCGGTGCGACAGCAATTGTTATCTTGCCAAATTTAACCCCAAAATACTCTATCCATTCTCGAAACTGATACCAGGACGCATCATTTATCGATTTAGCTAAACAATGATTCTTAACTAAGTTCTTAACTCTTAAATCGACCTGGGCTATCACATCTAAGAAGTGAACTACGCACCTTGCTAACTTCACAGCAAAGTCTTTACGTTGCCTATTTACTTTAAGGTGAGCTTTAGCTAATCTTTGTCTAGCTTTTTGACGATTTTTACTTCCCTTTTTCTTTTTAGATAATCGTCTTTGAAGTCGTTTTAATCTTTTCTCGGACTTTTTCAAAAATTTAGGATTATCAACCTTGTTGCCATTGTTATCTGTATAGAAAGAAGCTAATCCCACATCTAGTCCGATACACTTACCTGATGGCTTAACATCTTCTTTAACGTCACAAGAAAGAACAAATTGACAATAATAGCCGTCAGCACGTTTAATAAGCCTAACTCGCTTAATGTCAGACTACTGAAAGTATCCTAAATCCCAAGTGCCTTTTAGTTTAAGTGTTCCAATCCCCTTTTGATCGCTAAAGTGAATAGTTTTAGGATTAATCAGCTTCCATCCTGTTGTTTTATATTCAACCGAGCGAGAAAACTTTTTCAACCGTGGATACCCTTTTTTCCCGATTACCTTCTGCTTACAGTTGTCAAAGAAACGGGAAATAGAAGACCATGCCTTTTCAGCCGATGCTTGCCTTGCCTGAGAATTTAATTGACCAGCAAATTTAAAGTCATGGGCTAAAACTCGACAATAAGCTGATAGATCATAATTGTTTACACCTTTGTTGTCCATCCAATACCTTAAGCATTTATTGCGGATGAATTGGGCGGTGCGGATAGCATCGTCTATAGCCTGATATTGTTTTAATTTAGCCTCAACCTTAAACTCTAGGACAAACATTTACGCTAAAATTTCAAGAATAAACTTATTCTAACAGATTAAATATTAAACTGACAACCCATTATCTAAAAACAGCCCTTTAGCGTAGCAGAGGGCGGGGGTTTAAACCCAAGTTTTCGGTAAAGATTGTGTTGTAATTCACTCGATCCCGAACGTCACCGAAACGACCGCGGTAATATCTTTGTCGAGCGAGGAGGTGTCGTAAATTCCCGAATCGCTCACGTCAGTGGAATTGCGCGAGGTGATCTGAAAAACTCCCGTTTTCGCATCGCGCACCCTTCCCACCCGACTGCCGGTACTACTGGCGATCGCTTCGGCTCTGGCTCTCGCATCCTTGGTCGCTGCCGCCACCATTTCCACCCGCAGCTTATCGAGTTGGGTGTAAAGGTATTGGGGGGGTTCGGAGACGAGGTTAATTCCCTCCTCGATCAATTCCGTTACCTGCCGAGAAAGTTCCGTGTAACGGGCCACATCCCCCGCTCGGATCTCGAAGCGTTGGGTGAGGCGATAGGCGAGAATTTGCCCGGTTTCCTGGCCGTTAGCTGTTACTTCGGGAATCGCCATCGTCTCGATCGCGTTGGTGGTGATTGCGTCGTCGGGAACTTGTTTTTCTTTGAGATAAGCTCGTATCCGCTCGGTTTGCCGGATCAGATCGCGGTAGGCTTCGCGGGCGGTGGGTTGTTGACTGGAAACCGATAAACGCCAGAGAATATAATCGGATGTAATCGCCCTTTTTGCCGAACCAGTCACGACAAAAACATCGCTGGCCCGTTTCACCGCTAAGAGGGAGCGCGCCGCTATCCAGGAACTCAAGACGAGAGCGATCGATAGCACCGACAAACCTGCGAATACTTGTGGGAAACGTCGGAATATAGAACTGTCTTTCATCATCCCCATCCTAGAAATCGGACGTTTCTATCCTATGCTAGTAGCGAGCGAGTTGAAATTATTATTTACAAAAATCAATTTTTCTTGCGTCAGGTTGATGCGCTTTTACAGATCGACTATCTTGGCCAGAAATCACCTAAAAAGAGGCATAAAGCCTCTTTTTTGCAACAATCCCCAAGATATCTGAGATTGCGGTCGCTTTCGCTCAAAACTTGACTGGATAAGCTTTCCTCTGATTCTTCTCTATTTGAGGGACATTTTAAAACTGCGATCACGGAAATCTCCTTTAGAATAGCAATTCTAAATTTGCCCTGTAGCAAGGCTTTTGGGGGTTAGTTCGCATAATACGGCATAAAATTCCATGGGATTGCGAATTTCATTTCACGAGTCTTCAGGCTTTTGACGTGATAGTACATCCAAAGTTGCCCAAAAATCCCCCTTTAAAATGTTCTTAAAATCACTAAAAGACTTGCTGTGTCTAAAACTGAGAATTGCTAAATTGAAAATGTTAGCTTTATTTTCAACCGTTATTATGATATAATTAGGGTTGGCTGAATAAATCCAAAAACCTTGTTGGGTAAGACTTTTAGACTTTTTGTCAATCAAAAAGTACCGGACTGGGAGTGATCAGGGGGAAAATTCAGGGACTTTTTCCCTGAAAATTAGGTAGTTGACCCCCTGAAAATCGGTAAAACCCTACACCCCACACCCCACACCCTGCCCCCAAGAAAAACTTTTTGCCGCAAACCCTAATTAAAAGGCAAATTTATTAATGATTTGGATCATGACTACGACGACAATTGAAATTGGAACTTTAATCGATCATTCTCCTGAAATTCGAGGAGGAAGACCAACAATTACTGGGACAGGATTTACAGTACGCCGCATTGTTTCTTGGTATAAATTAGGGCTGACTCCTGAAGAAATTTTAAACCGGATAGGACATCCCCATTTGGATTTAGCCAAAGTTTATGCGGCTTTAACTTACTATCATGCCAACAGGGAAGAAATTGAAACTGATTTAGCTCAGGAAGAAGCCGAGGTGAAACAATTTGAACAGGAGTGGCTTCAATCTAAGTTAAATAAATAGTCAAGCTGACATTATATTTAGATGAAGACTCGATGGATCAGAGCCTTGTAGCGGCTTTAAGAGCTAGAGGAGTCGATGTGATAACGGCTACAGAAGCAGCGATGTTGGGGAGCTCCGATTCAGAACAATTAGACTATGCTACTGGTCAAGGAAGGGTATTATACACTTTTAATCGAGGCGATTTTTACCGCCTACACACTCAGTATTTAACGGAAAGTAAATCTCATCTAGGAATCATACTCGCTCCTCAACAACGTTACTCAATTGGAGAACAATTACGCCAAATTTTGGAATTAATTTCTGGGAAAACAAGTGAACAGATCGAGAATAATGTAGAATTTATTAAAGGGTAAGCTACAATTTACAAATCTTAAAACTTAAATCCTATTCCTCGCTCTTTTGCCATTTATTTCGCTTTTTTTAAGCTCATAAAATCTCTGCCTATTTATACACACAGAAACGGCGAAAAATGCCGACTACAGATAAAGCCGCCAGAAGAGGAGTTTGTCTAATAGCTTCGTGAAGCGTCTGGTACTAAATTCGGTTATTAAAAACTGATTATCTGTTGCCCCTTTTGTCTATTGCTTATTACTTTTGCCTGTACTGATGTGTAGCCTATACTCAACGGATTTAGTATAATAAGAAAAACTCTAGTATTCATCATGTACCAAATCACTCTCTCCCTACCCGATGAAACCGCCCTCGCTTTACATCTCACCCCAGAACAACTGGCACAAGAAATCTCTCTTCTTGCTGCCATTAAACTTTATGAACTGGGAAAACTTTCCTCTGGCACTGCTGCCAATTTAGCAGGTATTCCACGAGTTGTTTTTCTTTCTAAACTTGCAGACTATGGAGTTGATACCTTCCGACTCAAGGAAGCAGAATTAATCGAGGATCTGGCCAATGCCTAACGTCATTGCCGATACATCACCGATTCAATACCTCTATCAGACTAACTTACTTGAGTTACTACCAAACTTTTACGGACAGATAATTATTCCTTTTTCAGTAGATCAAGAGTTAGCTGTTGGAAAGGCTTCTGGAATCTCTTTACCTGATATAACCTCCTTAAGTTGGATAATTATTCAACAAGCAAAATCAGTTTCTCTTTTACCCCTTGTCACTGATTTAGGAAAAGGAGAAAAAGAAGTATTAGCTTTAGCAATAGAAATTCCCGATTCTCTCGCTTTACTTGATGATGGATTGGCAAGACGATATGCAAACTTATTAGGAATAAAACTCACTGGAACAATGGGAATATTATTAAAGGCTAAACAAAATTGTTATCTACACCGTATTGAGCCAATTCTTAATCAACTAGAATTGCTGAATTTTCGCTTAGATGCCACTACGCGTACTTCTGTCTTAAAATTAGCTGGTGAAGGATAGAATAGTTCCCCTTCCCTCTCCCCTCGGTAACAGACGTGCGGGACAACTAATCGAAAATACCGTTCAATCAAAGACAGAATTTGCTTTCCTGTGAGTGCCGCTTTCACCCCTAAACGTTTACGATGATGAACAGTAAACGGTACAGGTCAAACAAATGAGATTAATTTCTTGATTTCGGTCTTTTAAAGATCGGCTCATTTGATTGTTCCTTGATATTCTGCGGGGAAGGATTTTCCTTCTGGTCAGGAGAAGCTTTGATCGTTTTGATCGGGATTCCGCGAGATAATGGAGAATCTAAAAAAACCTCGATCGGAATTCCCCAGTTAGGACTATGGGTACTATCTAACACCGAACAGTTTTCTGTACTGTTCTCATAGGTTCCAGCCGTAGCATGAATAGCCACCACTTGATCATGTTGATTAAAAACTCCAGCCCCACTCATTCCTTCAATTGTTGGATTTGTATATTTGACTCGATTTCCCTCTTGAAAGTGTTTTTTTGGATCGTCGAGATTCTCTAAAAGCTTTTTATCATTTTCGGTATACTCTTGATCGGATCGGACGATCTGCTCTATAGTTCCACGTGTCAACTCCTCTTTGGGTTTTCCAGAACAATATCTCCAACCTAATACCGAGACTGCTTGACCTTGAGAGATATTGCGATTTAAAGTGACAGTAGGATAATCCATCTCGCTGGTGAATTTAACAATGGCTAGGTCTAATGTTCTATCTGGGATAATTTCTTGGATCGGATAGAATCGACGGTCGTAGGTAACGATCTCTTTTGAAGATGGGTTATCTACTACGTGTTTAGCGGTTAGCACATAGTAATTATTAGAAGCGGAACCGATGATTATACCCGTTCCTATTCCTTTGATATACACAGTAGATTTTCTTAATATTTCGGAAATTACTGATGGATTTACCTCCTGCTGTTGTGGCGTAGTGCCGTCTTTTTCACAACCTACCAATATACCCCATAAAAGAATTGACAAATAAATGGTATAAATAGCTCGATACTTCATCTTTTTTACTTTGCTTTCGTGAAAAATATTTCTTTTTTTAAGAGATTTTTTATTAACCAGTGTTGTCATTAAATTCAAATTGAATGGTAACAATTTCACTTTTAGATATATCATATCTTTGTTTAAGATTTTTCCCTTTACAAACAATTTGATAAATAACTGTGTTATTTTCCTCTGTTTTATATAGCTCGTATCGATAATAGTGTTTATCAGGATTTACTATTTTTGGGATAATAGTTTTGTTTTGATTGCTTCCCAAACTTAAGGGAGTAAGCATTATTTGACAGTTATGTGCAGCTTCCAATTTTGTGGACTTATGTGTAGGAAAATCGACTACCTTTTCAGAATTTGATATAAAAAATTTAATTTTGTGGTTCGATTCTATCTGAAATGTTGCTATTTCTGTTGGATGAAAATAAATCCAAAAATTTTCGATTCTATTTTTAAGGATTGTCAAAACTACTGATATTATCAGAATCAATACTATCAAAGGCAATACCCCCGATAGTATCAAGATCATGTTCAACTTTTGTTCAAGAGTTAGCCGATCAACAGCAGTCATGGGGTTTAACTTACTTACCCCACGAGTTTCTGATTTGACGGAAGGAGGTGGGGACAAAAATCCGATCGGTTCTAATTGAGGCGTGGAGGTCGGTAAATCTCTAAATAATTGCTGGGAATTAAGCGATAAATACCAATCAATAGGTAATCCCAAAGATAAGGGAGCATTTTCTTGAATAATTAACGGAACTCTCTCATTATCTGCGTAGTTATTTTGTGGGGCATCAGTCGTGGTTTTTCCTTTTCCATTGATTCCTACTAAATGCCCTTTATGATCGAGAATTGCACCTCCACTGGTTCCTTCCTCGGTGTCATTGGTAAAAGCCAATTGATATCCGTCCTTTAGATAGCGATCAATAACCCATCCTTTGCCTTTGGTAAAAAGAAATTCTGCTGAACAATCAATACTAGGAACTGCACTTAATTTACAGGGAAATCCAGTCACAAAAAAGTCACTTTTATCTGGCAAATTTTCCGAGGTTTTTTTAATGGCTGTTTCGTATTGATAAGGACTCTCGAACCATAACAAGGCTAGATCAGCTTTTACCCCCATTTGCTCGAATTTAGCCTTGGGATGAATTTGACCTCTATGAATGAAACCCTCATGAGTTTGAATATAAAATTTGTCAATTCCAGATGAGACATGAGCGTTTGTTAAGACTAAATAATTGTAGATGCTTTGACTATTTTTCCGTTTGATTTCTTGCCTATCAACGATAACTCCCGAACCACTGACGTCTGTTGTCAATGGCCAATCTTCCCATAAAACTGTGTAAACTCTTACAGTGATCAATCTAGCGATATCCCTTATTATATCTTCATCCATCTTCCCTATAGAGTTTTGCTCATCAGCATGAGAAGTTTGTCCGTCGATAGGATTTAAAAAAGCTTGCATGGTGAACAACACCATGCAAGTTAACAGAAAGATAACGATAAATTTTCTAAGTTTCATGATTACTGCGAAACACACACTTCTCTGGCCACCTTCTCTTCACCTCGTAAAACCGCCATAATGTTAACGAAAGTTGACTTATTACCACACTGCTTGAGAGGCCGCCCAGAAAAGTTTCTATCATTGAGAGCGAACAAATCTTCTAATAATTGACTAGGGCTTTCTTTCCCACCACTACCATCCTCGAATCCGTAAATATTTCCATCAAGCGTCCACAGAAGTTGCTCTTCTCTACATTTAGCTCCCTCTTGATTCGTAGTACAAATTGTAGGATTTCCGTTGATATAATCAGCCCTTATATATTGACCACCTTTACTGAACTTTTCATTAAGACGATTACTGACCTCTTGACAGCGTCGATGGGTAGTGTAGCCAGCCTCTCTCGCTAACGGTTCTAACCACCGAATCAATTGACGTGGTTGGTTCTGCCATTGCGGGCTAGTAGCCACAGTAGTGGGAACACCACTACTGAAAGTTTGACACTGAAACGTCACTGGCGGGTTTTTTGCGAAAATCGGCTGAGAGAATAAGACCGAAAATCCGACTACTGCCGCTACAAGAACTATTGCGAACCTCTTGAGTCTATTCAACGTTAAAACCCTCCAAAGGATAATACTCAGATCATCTTAACTCAACAATTTCTGCACCCGTGTTCGTTTTGTCACGATTTTCTGACAAAATCAAGGTACTCTGATCGGCTTTCGGTAGGAATCAGTCGGCAAAAATAGGGGTTCTGATGGCTCGATCAACCGTTCTCGTTCATTTTCTTCAGTGCGAAGGAATAGAGGTTTATCGGAACCTCTAGTCGGTAGCACATCCCGACAAATTTCTAGGTGGCGATGAGATTGACAATTCAACACTAGATTTTTCCAGACAAAGTGCAGATTGTATTGGGCGGTATAGAGACTTAACGAGCTAATCAATAATCCCAACAGGGGTATAATCTGATGAAATTGACGTGTCATGGCTCTTCTCGACTTTGTGTGATAATTTTTGTTTATGTAAGGTGAAATGGTTACTGGAAAAGACTTTTAGGGCTATTTTACCGAAGAAACTATCAGTATATACCCCATTTCCACACAGAAACCAGAATCATTTCTTTCCCTTATCGAGCCAGACGATTAGATGTGCTTTGACTCTAGCCTAGTTCTTCTTTAGATTATCGGGACGAAGAAAAATCTCTCCCCCGTTTTCGGGTGGCGAAGAAGGACTAGGAGATGGGTTTGGAATTGGGGACTTGCTCGGCTTCAGTAGATTAAAACCCCAGATAAATCCTGTGATCATGACTAATATCATCAAAAACTTGCCCAGAGGTATATTGACCATAGGAATCTGGGTATTGATCGCCGAACGAAGAACACTGACTCGACTATGATTGATAACTACTGTTTTTTCCAAATGATGCAAGTCTTCAAGAATTTCCTCTACGTTTTTATAGCGATCTGTGTGGTTTTCTTGAATCATTCGATCGATAATAGCCGCTAGTTGATCCCCCACGTCATTAGACTTTGTTCTCCATGCGAGCAGTTTGGTACTCGAATTACGAGATATATCTTTTGGTTCAATACCAGTTAAAGCATTAATAACAGTCATTCCCAAAGCATAAATATCACTATTGAATTCTGGATAACCGTCCATTTGTTCTTTTGGCGTATAACCACTGGTATAAATTTTAGTTAGATTCCCTCCCGATAAATTCGGTAATTTTGAACTGGTTAAAAGAGGTGCTTTGACTCCTCCAAAATCAATCAAAATAATTTTTTTATCTCGATCCCGACGCAAGATATTCGATGGCTTGATGTCTCGATGAATTACTTGTTTTTTATGAATGTATTCTAAAACGGGGAGAATCCCTAGCAAAAATTCAATGACTTCCTGTTCCTCAAATTTTCCCCGATTGCGAATTTCTTCTTCCAGCGAATTGCCCTCTATATATTCTTGAACTAAATAAAATTCTTGATTGTCTAAAAAGTAGGCAAGTAAATAAGGAATTTGATCGTGTTTGCCTAAATTCACTAGCGTTTGAGCTTCTCGATTAAATAACTCCTGCGCTTTTTTAAGTTCCTCTTGGTTATTGCTTTTAAAGATAAGCTTCTTAATAACACATTGACTTCCTAAACGCCGTGAATCTTCAGCTATATAGGTTTCTCCAAATCCACCCACACCCAATTTTTTTACAATTTTATAATACTGGCCAATAATCATTGAGGGTTTCATGGTCTTGGTTGGCAATCTTGACAGAAGATGATTTATATTCTAGCAACCATGCCCACAAAAAAGCACCCCCTCGCGGGAGTGCCTTTTCATTCAGACTAGGAATTAACCATTGATAGCGGGAGCAATCAGAGCTACGGGAGCCTGTTCACCACTAGCCAAGTCTAAGGGGAAGTTATGTGCATTACGCTCGTGCATTACTTCCATACCGATACCAGCGCGGTTTAACACATCGGCCCAAGTACCAATTACACGACCTTGAGAATCGAGAATCGACTGG
>NZ_JADBTZ010000389.1:0-2928 GCF_020245885.1 Microcystis sp. M165S2
TATCGGAGACTGCGAAAGGCACAAAAAAGCCTTTCTAGAAACCAGAAAGGGTCAAAAAATCGGGAACAAGCGAGAATCAAAGTAGCCAGGATTCACGCCCAAATTACTGATAGTAGAAAAGACCATTTACACAAGCTAACCACTCAATTAGTTCGTGAAAACCACACGATTGTGGTTGAGAATTTAGCCGTCAAGAATCTGGTCAAAAACCCGAAATTATCTCAGGCAATATATGATGTAAGCTGGGGAGAAATCACTCGACAATTAGCCTACAAATGCCGTTGGTATGGGAGAAATTACCTCGAAATAGATAGATGGTTTCCCAGTTCTAAAAGGTGTAGTAATTGTGGGTATATTGCTGAGAAAATGCCGTTAAATATTCGAGAATGGGACTGTCCAGACTGTGGGACTCACCATGACCGAGATATTAACGCCAGTAAAAATATTTTGGCCGCAGGACTTGCGGTGTCAGTCTGTAGAGCGACCATAAGACCAGAACAGAGTAAATCTATTGTAGATGTGCTGAAAAACTTCTGTATTTCTCTTGTTTTTTGTCTTCCCTCTAGCTACTCTGATCTAGTAGGTCAGACGAGTTCAACCTGACTTGAGTGAAAGATGGTGCGTTTTCTCTGGGCAATTTTGGCCGGTGTGGGGATGGGGTTAACAGTAGCGCCGGTTTCTTGGTGGTTACTCGCATGGATTTCTCTAGTCCCCCTGTGGATTGTTGTGAGATTAGCGGAAAAATCCCTAAAAAAACCGCTTTTATACGGTTTTGGCTGGGGTTTTGCCTACCATGGACTGGCTTTATTCTGGATCACGGGAATTCACCCGATGACGTGGATGGGTGTCCCCTGGTTAGCGAGTTTGTTAATTGCCCTGTTTTGTTGGTTGTTTATTACTTTTTGGGGAACGGCGATCGTGCTAACTTGGACGTTAGTTATGTTTTATGTCAACAAAAGTGTTAATCAGTCATCTTTTAGGGATGCCCTCCTACGGGTTTTCATCGGCACTGCCCTCTGGTGTGGGTTAGAATCTCTCTGGAGTCAATCCCCTCTCTGGTGGACTACCCTTGCTTATAGTCAAAGTCCCCATAATTTATTGATTCTGCAATTGGGCAAATTATCGGGTTTTACGACGGTAACGGCGGCAATTGTGGCAATTAACGGTTTAATCGCCGAAAGCTTTCTCCTAATCCGTCAATCGCGGCAAAATCTCGCTTTTCTCTCTTTACCCCTCCTCATTTGTTTGAGCCTCCATCTCTGGGGATGGAATGTTTACCATAAACCGATCGAAAAGTCAAGGGATTTAGGAATAAAAATTGGCGTAATTCAGGGCAATATTGCCAACACGATTAAACTTTCGCCCCTGGGATTTCAAAAGGCGCTCGAAGGTTACACCTCTGGTTATCAAATTCTCGCTGATCAAGGAGTAGATGCCGTCTTAACTCCTGAAACGGCCTTACCCTACTATTGGGAGAACTTAGTCAATAATAGCTCGATTTATTCGGCAATTTTAGCCAAAAAAACGCCGATCTGGTTAGGTGCATTTGGCAAGGTGGACAAGGGTTATAACAATAGTCTCTTGACCATTGATGGCGAGGGACAGGTGATTAGTCGGTATGATAAAGTAATTCTCGTGCCTTTAGGCGAATACGTTCCTTTTCAGGAAATTTTGGGCGGAATTGTCGATCGCCTTTCTCCCTTGCAAGCGCATTTAATCCAGGGAAATCCTGATCAAATTATTGACAGCCCTTTCGGTAAAATAATTGTGGGCATTTGTTACGAGTCGGCTTTTTCCGAACATTTTCGCCGTCAAACTGCTAGGGGAGGCGAATTTATTATTACCGCTTCTAATAACGCCCATTATAGCCACGCCATGCCCGCTCAACACCATGCTCAGGATACCATGCGAGCGATCGAAACCGATCGATGGATGGCCCGGGCCACCAATACAGGTTATTCTGCTTTTGTGGATCCCCACGGTAATCACCTTTGGCTATCGGATCTGGATAGATATCAAATCCATAGCGAAACAATTTATCGACGGGATACGAGAACTTTATATGTGCGCTGGGGAGATTGGTTAACTAAAGTTTTAATCATTACTGCCGGACTAGCTTGGCTCTGGAGAGCTTGGGATCAAGGTGACAGTGGTATACTTTTTCGTGAATAAACTGTTAAATAACCTAAGTTTTTGATGCAATGAAAGAGCAATTTGTCAAGTGGTTGAATAGAATCTTAATATTTGATGTGTTTTTAGTAATAGCGGGCTTTCTCTGGTTTGCCCTGGCTGTTATCGGTGAATCCACGGGAATTCCCCTAGGATTTAAACTTTTTCAGCGTCTTTGGCTGCCCTTATTCAATCCTGCTATTAGTATTTTAATTGCGGGGGCGATTGTCAGCTGGGCGATTAATAAAATTCAAGAGCGCTGGTCCCCTAAATAGGGCTGGCTGAATAAATCTAAAAACCTTGCTGGATAAGACTTTTAGACTTTTTTCCCCTCAAAAAGTGCTGACCATTGGAGTTATCGGGGGTAGAATTGAGGTACTTTTTCCCTGAAAATTAGGTAATTGACCCCCTCAAAACTGGTAAAACCCCACACCCCACACCCTACACCCTACACCCACCGAAAAACTTTTTGCCGCAAATCCTAGTTCAGATTCTTGACTTTCGTAGCGAGATGATTCCCCCGCCCCTAGAAGTTATTTTTCCTAGTTGTTGACATCCTCGCCGCCGTAAAACGGACTGCGATTCCTCACCACGCCACCTTTTTAGAATGGTCGCGTCAATGGGGTTGACGCTTCACGGGATGCTGCTTCTTTAACAGAAGTCTTACGCTTTCCTCTACGTCCGTTTAAAGTCTCCGAATGTCCTCCGGCGACCTTGATATTTACCGCAGCGTTTACATCTCGATCATGAAAAGTGCCA
>NZ_JADBTZ010000039.1:0-4864 GCF_020245885.1 Microcystis sp. M165S2
CAAGCTTAAGCATTCTTGGCTTAATCCCCGGATTCATATCTATTACGACCACGAAAATGGTCAAAGAATCGAAAAAAGGAAAGAATTACCCAGCTTTAAGGCACTGGGTAAGGATGGTCTGTGTCGCTTGCTGTTTTACGAAACTAGACTTTTGTATCAGCTTTTAACGGACAATTTGGTAAAGTGATGTAGTCCCTAATACAAAAGTTTTACCCTTACTGGGATAGTGTCCACGGTCCGGGACAGGGGAAATCTTAAAAAAGATACGGGAAAAAAAGCTGTTCTTGAGGGCAATAGTCCAGAATGGCAGGTAAGACCGAGTAAAAAGGGGAAAGGAAAAAGTAAAAAGGATAACCTTTGACTGTATAGCGTTTCTTAGAGGGATGAAGTATGACCTGCTTCTCAGTTGATATTACTGCAATCTCTACCCAAAAAATCAGCCCATAATTAACAAAAACTAGATTTTTCAAGGTCAAAACTATGTGTTTAGGCATACCGGGACAAATTACAGCAATTATTGATGAAAACCATAATCTCGCTCTCGTCGATGTGGGGGGTGTAAAAAGAGAAGTAAATATCGCTTGCATTGTTGATGAAGACCATCCCGCTAATACTTGTCTAGGGGATTGGGTATTAGTTCATGTGGGTTTTGCCATGAATCGAATTGATGAAAATGAGGCGCAAGAAACCTTGAATTTATTAACACAATTATTGGAATTAGAGGAAGAATTTAATCATAATTAATGTTCTTAATTAGTTAGCCACCAATTAATTCTGTTGTCTATCTTAAGAAATGTAAATTACGGCAATTATTACTGACGACCGACGACCGACGACCGGCTCCACAATTAACTTTACTTTTGTCCAACCACTTATAGAGAGAAAGCTTGTTATGAAATACGTTGATGAATTTCGTGATCCGGTTAAAGCGGCAGGATTAATTCAACAAATTGAACAATTATCGATAAGAATCTCTGAAAAGCGGGAAAAAGTTACTAAAATTATGGAGGTTTGTGGTGGTCATACCCACTCAATTTTTAAATACGGTATCGAGGCAATACTTCCCGAAACTATCGAATTAATTCATGGTCCTGGATGTCCCGTTTGTGTGATGCCGCGAGGTCGTTTAGATGATGCCATTTTTCTCGCACAACAACCGAACGTAATTCTGACAACTTTTGGCGATACTATGCGTGTCCCCGGTTCCCATTTGAGTCTGCTGCAAGCACGAGCAAAAGGTGATGATATTCGCCTGGTTTATTCTCCTCGCGATGCCTTAAAAATTGCCAGAGAAAATCTCGATAAAGAAGTAATATTTCTAGCATTAGGTTTTGAAACAACCGTTCCTAGCACAGCTTTAACTGTTTTAGAAGCGCAAAGAGATGGTATCACTAATTTTAGTTTATTTTCTAATCATGTGGTGATTATTCCCGCTCTGAAAGCTTTGTTAGATAACCCAGATTTACAGTTAGACGGTTTTGTTGGTCCCGGTCATGTTAGCATGGTAATTGGCACAGAACCCTATCAAGTTATTGCCCAAGAATATCATAAACCTGTGGTAGTTTCTGGGTTTGAACCTTTGGATATTCTGCAATCAATTTGGATGGTATTAAAACAATTAGATGAGCAGAGATGTGAGATCGAAAATCAGTACGATCGAGTGGTACAAAATCAAGGAAATAGAGTCGCTTTATCGGCAATCGACCAAGTTTTTGAACTGCGAGATCAGTTTGAATGGCGAGGTTTAGGAGAAATTGCTCAAGGAGGGTTAAAAATGCGAGATGAGTACAGTAATTTTGATGCGGAGAAGAAATTTACTTTACCCAATCAGCGCGTTAAAGATCACAAAGCTTGTCAGTGTGGCGAAATTCTTAAAGGTGTTTTAAAACCCTGGGAATGTAAAGTATTTGGTACTGCTTGTACTCCCGAACATCCCATCGGCACTTGTATGGTTTCTAGTGAAGGTGCTTGTGCCGCTTATTATAAGTATGGTAGAAATCAGTAAATTTTTTTACTGATTAGGTTCCTTTCCGGTGAGGAAACGCTAGAATTCTCACCAGAAAAAATTAACAATCTCTCGGTGATAAAAAAGATGAAAATCAAAAATAATCTGGGTTTATTTGGCTTAACTATCTCTCTGCTGCTAATTATCGCTTCGGAAATTGTTCTTGCTTCCCAAGAACAAACCCTAGAACTGCAACCAAGTCAACCCCCCAGCGCCGATTTTTTCAAACCCGTAACCAATCTAATTAAAGATTTAAACAATCAGGGAGTAACTATCACCGATCCCAATGATCCCATGGCGGTGCGCTACCGAGTCAATTCCCCCTGTCGCGGTTGTTCAGTTTATCTAGGCACGGGAGTTGCCAATCCTCGCACCCAGACTAATAATAATGGCATGGGAATCAATTTTGGTCTTGGTTTCACCATGCCCTTTTCACCCTAAATGCCGATGACATATTTACGCCATTCCTGATTGTGATTCTCCCTGGTGTGCTTTAATAGCTCAAAGTGGAGACTGCTGTAGGGACGACGGGGTTGGGCGCGCAGGGACATATTGGCCTCTTTTGGTGTACGATTGCCCTTATGCACATTACAACGCACACAAGCCGCCACTAAATTCTCCCAGGTATCACCCCCTCCGCGAGAACGGGGAATCACATGATCGATGGTTAATTGTTCACCTCGGTAGAGACAGTATTGACAGGTGTGATGATCTCGTTCGAGAATATTACGACGGGTTAAAGGAATTTCCTTGTAGGGAACACGGACGTATTGCCTAAGACGGATAACAGAAGGCAAGGGTAAGTCACGACAAACCACTTTTCCGTTATGTTCTAGGGATTCAGCTTTTCCTTTCAACAATAAAACGATCGCGCGCCGCCAACTGGTAATATTTAGCGGTTCGTAGGAGGCATTCAACACGAGAACCTTGCTCATAGGTGTCTGGAGATCGCTTGAATTTACCCCGAATGGTAGCACAGATCACTGAGATTGGAACCTATTATTCAGTTTTGGAGAACTGGGGAGCTTTTTTCAGTTATCGGTAAACAGCCTTTCGTCCGGGGATGATGCCAAATCCCCTCATACCTCTTATTACCAGGCGACGACCGACGAGCGATAACTAATTTTTGATAAGCTAAAAGACAGTTAATTATAATTTCGTCGTCAATCCTATGATTTTGCCAGGTAGTACCGTTCGAGTCACCAATCCCGATGATACCTACTATAAATTTGAAGGTTTAGCCCAGCGTTTAAGCGATGGGAAAGTGGCCGTTCTTTTTGAGGGGGGTAACTGGGATAAGTTAGTTACCTTTAATCTCTCGGAATTAGAAGAAGTAATTATTGCCCCCGCTAAAGGCAAAAAATAACCATGCGTCCACCCTTACCGCAATTGGCCACGGATAACCGCCATCCCGATCATATCGCCGAAGTTATCGAGACGACGACGACCGAGTTTTTGGCGCAATGTTTGGAACCAGAGGAGTTAAACTTTCCTTTTATGCCTGCTTTTGGTAGTTGGGTAAAAGCCTACGATGAAGAAACGGGTAATAAAATTTTTGGGATTGTCACCTTTGCCACCACTGCCCCCATCGATTCGGTACATCGCGCTAGAGCTTTGGGGTTGTCTTTGGCTGAATTGCGGGAACAACAGCCGCAGATTTTCGCTATGTTAAAAACGGAATTTCGGGCAACTATTGTCGGTTTTGAAACCCTGCCAGGACAATTTAATGGCAATGGTTCCGGGCGAGGTTATATCTATCAATATATTCCTCCCCGACCCCCACAAATTCATCAGGCGGTTTATCAATGTGAGTCGCTGGAAGTGGTTTATTTTAGTGAACAATTAGACTTTTTAAGAATTTTATTACAGGTCAAAAATACTCCCGTGGAAGCTTTGGCAGCTGCTTCTATCCGTCAGATGTATCAATTGCGTCAAGCCGATCGACAATGGTTAGTGAATGTGGGCAGACAGTTAAGTGTTTTACTTAAAGATGATTATGATCGCTTGCGTTATATTCTCAGTCAAATTCATATTCACGCTTAGATGATTCGGCGTTGCTGATTTTAATTAGGGTCTGCTGAATAAATCTAAAAACCTTGTTGGGTAAGACTTTTAGACTTTTTGTCAATCAAAAAGTCCCCGGCATGGGAGTGATCAGGGGGAAAATTGAGGTACTTTTTCCCTGAAAATTAGGTAGTTGACCACCTGAAAATCGGTAAAACCCTACACCCCACACCCCACACCCTACCACCACCGAAAAACTTTTTGCCGCAAACCCTAGTTAGTTCTAAATAGTTGACTAGACAAAAAATGTCGATATAATGAATGTTTATACGGTAACTCTCGCTATTTTCATCCTTGATTGTAAATTCTAGATAGTTTAATTGATCGCCCCTTAATAAAATGGCAATACAAACAACCTTTGCAGAGATTCTAGAAGCAGCCGAGCAACTTCCCCTTGAAGATCAAGAAAATCTCATTCATATTTTACAGAATCGTCTTCGAGATCAAAAAAGAACCGAGTTGGTTAGAGATGTTCAAGAAGCTCAACAAGAATTTGCACAAGGTCAATGTCAACCCATGACACCTGAACAAATCATGGAGGAAATTCTTTCGTGAATTTTGTTTTATTACGCTCCAATATATTTATTAGAAATGCTCGAAAAATTGTCAAAAAACAGCCTTTTTTAGCTCAAAATATCCGAGAAACTTTAGATTTATAGCAGAGAGCGAGTTGGTTAGGACAAATGCCTTAAGGCTTTACTCACCGCATCCACGAGGTTTTCACTATCATTGATAATCTGACTAACATAGTTTTTCAATCTAGCCCAGAACTTTTCAATTTTGTTTAAATCTGGA
>NZ_JADBTZ010000390.1:0-4088 GCF_020245885.1 Microcystis sp. M165S2
TGTCAGTCTGTAGAGCGACCATAAGACCAGAACAGAGTAAATCTGTTAAGGCCGGTGCGGAACCCCGCAAGGGAAAGAAGCAGAAACCTAAATCGTGAGGTTTGGGAATCACCGTCCGTTTACGGCGGTGAGGATGTCAAAACTATCTGAGTATAAATTACTAATCCTAGTCCATACCACATCTAACCTAGGGTTTGCGGCAAAAAGTTTTTCGTGGGGACAGGGTGTGGGGTGTAGGGTGTGGGGTGTGGGGTGTGGGGTTTTACCGATTTTCAGGTGGTCAACTACCTAATTTTCAGGGAAAAAGTCCCTGAATTTTCCCCCTGATCACTCCCAGTCCGGTACTTTTTGATTGACAAAAAGTCTAAAAGTCTTACCCAAAAAGGTTTTTAGATTTATTCAGCAAGCCCTAATTAAGCCTAACTGTTAATAGCCTAAGGATAGGCACTACCATTAGATTCCATAGGCATCAACCATTGGGAGATAGTTTCTAGTTTTTGACGGATTTGATCGAGTTGATCCTGCACGGGTTGCAGGAAAGTTTCGTACTGTTGTACCTGAGTTTTTAAACGCAATAAGGCCAGATTAGCATCGCGCCATTGTCGCTCCTGTTCTTCAAATTCACGAGTTTTTTGCTCTAAATCCGACCATTGCTCATCAATAGTATCTCTGTTTTTTGGTAAATCCTCTTGTAGTCGCTTGATTTCTGCTGCTAAACGTTGACTTTCTTGGAGATTATTTTGATAACTATCCTCCAAGAGAATTAACAATGGTTCAAAGCTACATTTTTGGGCATCTTCTGGGGATAAAATTCCCTGTCTCCGTTGCAGAATTTTCAGATGTTGAGAGCGAATAGCTTGCCTTTCGTGGAGATTACGTCTTTGTCCGACCAAAGTTGCCGCCAGCATTCCTTTTTTTTCCTGTTCCTCGGCTAATTCTTCTTCTAAATTAGCTCGCTCTGATTCATCTATTGTGGCCATTCTTGCTTCTAATTCTTCCACGGTTTGGCATTGGAGAGTTAATTCTTCCTCTTGGTCGTTGACAAAAATTTCCCAGCGTTTGAGGTCTGTTTGTAAGTTCTTAACTAAGCTCTCCAATTCTTCTAAAGGCATTTTTTCAAGAGCTTCTAGATCGATTTTACCATCCAAATCTAGTTCTTCCCCTTGCAGGAGACGAAGGAGCATTTGTCGAGTAGAATCAGTGGTTTGTAGGGTGAGGTTAAGGCTCTCGAATAATTCCTGTTTTTGACTCAGAACAGTTTCTTGTATTTGTAATTGTATTTTAGCCGTTTCCAAAGCACCGCGACTCGTCTGTAATTCCCTCGCTCTTTGTTCGAGATAATCGAGCATTTCATTGTTGGCGAACTGACGATTTTCTACAGCTTTTTTCTGCTCCTCTAAACTCTGCCAACAACTATTTAAAATATTCTGTTGTTCCTGCACAGATTCAAGAGTGGAATGGAGAATTTGTGAGGGAGAATTGCCCCGATGATGATTATTAGCTAAACGCTCCGCTAGAGAGCGAATAAATTGTTGTTTTTCTGGGGAAAGATTGGGGGAGGAGTTAAAATTTATTTGTCCTTCTTCCAGGTGTCGCTGTTGCTCGTTTAATTGTTGTTTTAGGGTTTCCAGTTCTTGTCTTTTGCGCTCTAAATACTCGAATTCTGCCTCTATTTGTTCAATTTGCTCGATTCTTGTCTCCATTTCCATTTTCTGGCGGTTGAGAATCTCGCTTTGATAGGTGAGGGATTGTTTCCACTCCTCGATTTTCTCTTGATCTTTCTTGCTGCGCTCCATCAAACGGGCAATCTTTTGCAGTTGCCGCACCATCTCCGCTCCCGCTAATTCCGGGTTTCCTTGCAGTTGACGATTATTGCTCAAATTTACCAAGAGAAGCGCACCTTCACCCAGGGAGTTAGTTTCGTCGTAGGTTAAGATATCTTCCCCCGGTATGGCACTCCACGTCTGATCGTTATGCTGACAGGCCAATAGTTTCAATTCGGTTTTGTAACCACCGATAAAACCTCTAATCTGTTTTTTTACTTCTGCAAGGTATAGCACGAGTAGTCGTCCTCCATAATAAAAGTTTTTTTGACTTCTCCGACCCATAAATGACAGAGAATTCTAAGCGGACTTCGCGTCTTTTTAGCTGACCAGAACTTGAATTTCTGGGGACGAGTCAAAACGCCCCTAGACACTCGACTTAAATTAAAATTAAGTGTTGTGCTTACTTTCCGAATTATGTTAGCTGCCCCATTAGCATCAGCATTAATATACTGATTTTGAGCAGCCCGATACAATCCTCTTTTTGTTCTCTTTCCTGATGGTTGCCACCCTTCGGTTTTTTTACCAAATTTAGGTAGCGAGTCATTGTCTAAAAAAGAAGCTTTTAATGGATAACTTTCCTCGGTTTCAATAAACTTAATCCCACAATGTTCACACACTTTTCTAATGCGTTCTTTGAGTTTTGCTGTAGGAATTGAAACAAAAGATTGATGATTATTTTGGACTAAATTACATTCTTGTTTTTGTTCTTTATTCCATCCAAAAACAACCACTCCAATTTGATGCTCAATGCAGTAATTAATAACAAGTCTAGCTGCTTTATTAACAGCATCTCTTATTTGTCGATTACGCTTTTCTGTGATTTTAGCGAGTTGGGTTGACCAAAATCCTTGAGGTTTTCCTTCTTTGAGAGTAGCTACCTGTTTGTTGTACCAACGATTAACAGACTTAAGATGTCTTCCATCAATTATAAAGCTAGTACCGAGACTAGAAACTCCTGTTAGCCAATTCTTTAAACCCGGATCTAAACCTAGCACATTATCGGGATTGACCTCAATCTCGACTGGTTTACTCTCATAAACAAACTCAACATAAAAACAATGATTTCTGGGCAGTATTCTTAATTCCTTAATTTCTTGAAATCTCAAATTGGAGGGCATTGGCAAATAGAAGCTATCAAGTCCAAACCATTGCTTAACAGTTTTTCCTAAAGGGATTCTAACTTGATTATCAACCCATTTTAGGGCTTGCTTGGGATAAGTGACAAGGAACAGACCTTCTTTTTTTATGTATTTAAGTAAATGAGGCTTATCTGTTAACTCTCCCTTTCTATATTTCTGGTTTAGCTCTTTAAATGATTTAAAGGACTCAGGAACACTTCTAAGTATTTGCTGTGCTGCCTGAGAGGATAAAACTTGATAGTGTTTGTTGTTTTTATACTCTTTCTCTAAATCAAATTTACCAATAATTTTATCGGTTTTGAAATAAAATTGACGGGCATAATAAATTGCACAGTTAGTCAGTTTATGAGACTCAGCACAAATGAACTCAAGGATAGCCTTTAAATGTTTATCCATGCTCATTAGATTTTGCTGGCATCTATACATTATATTTTTACCTCCTGATATTATACTAGCATAAATGCACTAGGCTGTTCGTAATTTAAATTACTTGGGCCAGACGAGGCAAGAGGCAACACCCCCCAACCCCCCGACGTGGGTAGGGTCGTTTCATTCTCAAGAAAAAAGGAGAAATACGGCGAGAAACGAAATTTTAGCGACATAAAGACAATAATTGGCGGATTTTGTGCTTATTGTGGTCAATTCCCTTTGTTAAAGAATCATAACCCTCTAACCTGTACAAGGTTAAAACCCATGTCTTTAACAAGGAAATGTTGATGGGGGAAAGTCCCTTTTTCTGGGGACTAAGATCCTCGTTTTGAATCACATCCTTGACCCAATGTAAGCGATTTTCAATTTTCCAATGTCCTCTGATTCCCTGAGCAAGATGAGTAAGGGAAACCAGAAAGCGCAGTGATGAGCTTCGAGAATCCTCACGCCTTTAGGCCCAGGAGTGTCAAATAATTAGCTTATCAGATTTATTATTAGTGACAAGAGGAGGTAATACTAAATCCTGTTTAAAAGGTATAGGACAGTGGGGTGTAGGGTAGGGCTGTTTCATTCTCCCATCAGAATATCAAAAGTAAAAGCGATCACTGTCAGGTAAAATGAAAAGTGACCGCCAACTTTTAAAATATATGTTGAGCTTAATAGAAAAACTGAAACAAGTCAAGGACTTTCGGAA
>NZ_JADBTZ010000391.1:0-6534 GCF_020245885.1 Microcystis sp. M165S2
CACATTTCCACCAACATCGGTGGTAACTGCCATCAGCGGAGTGCCCGGTGGTGTGACATTGTTTGTGATCGGCCATGACCGAAAGGTGTGGAGCCAGTATTATGATCCCCGCGTTGAAAACCCAGCATGGTCAGGATGGTTCCCTCTTTAAACCTATTCTTACTGGTTCGGCTACTGGGGTCTGTTTTAAAACATGCCCCAGAATTTTCATGCAAGCCTCTGGTTATTACTTGATAGAGGATTTGAACTTCTGACCTCCAAGGTACCGGAGGTGTCTTTTCTCTCCCTAATGGCTTGTAGACGCCGCTGGTGCTGAGTTTGAGGTTAATGGCAGCCCCTGAGCGCGGTTGTCAGCCCTCAGTGCGATCGCAATCTTGTAGGGTGCGTTCCCTAAGGTGGTTCCTACTGCTCCAGCGATCGATTTTGGGGAACGCACCATGCACATTGATGGAAGCTGTGGGTTAAAGTGCGGTCGCCGATCTTAATAAGCTACATTAACAACAATACTTAAAGAGAGGGCTTAAAATGGTTAAATCAACTTTGTACACGACAGCAAAAGTCCTACCGGGAAATAGAATTGAAATTCAATCTCCAGATCTGACTGTAGGACAAACTGTTGAGGTAGTTATTTTGCTTGAAGAAGTTAGTTCTGATTCTTCTACCACCGCAGATATCTCTCCATCCTTAAAACAGCGTCTTGCTCTTCTGAAGTTACCAATGACTGAACGTAGGAATATTCTCAAAAGTCAAGCCGATATAATGCTCTCTCACTATCAACAAGATTCTGAATGGCAGGAGTTAATGGCAGGTGACATCATTGACTATTAACCCTGAGCTGCCAAAACGTGGAGAAATTTGGTTAGTCAACTTCGAGCCTACTGTCGTCATCAGTTCGGATTCAGTAGGAAAGCTTCCTATCAAGCTTATTGCTCCTATTACAGACTGGAAAACATATTTTTCAGCAAATTTCTGGCACCTTAAAATTGAACCTAACAGTATCAATGGATTGAATAAAGCTTCTGCAATTGATACTCTTCAACTAAGAGGGGTGGATTGACAAAGGTTTATTCGTAAATTAGGAAACGTTTCTGAAATTACAATGCTGGAAATTGTAGCCTCCATTGCTACTGTAATCGAATTTGAGGTCTAACAAATCTTGCCCCCGACCAACAAAAAGCCACTGATGCTGGAAAATAGACCAAAATGGCGGGTGAATTCAGCTGGTAGGGTGCGTTCCCTAATGTGGCTCCTACTGCTCCACTAATAGATTTTTGGGGAACGCACCATGTGCGATGTCGAAGGCACTGGGTAGCACCCCTAGATGGGGTTGGAGGGCTTGCTTTAGGGCGCTATACTGGGTTATAGGGGTTTTCAAGATTAGTGCTATTTCTTATCAAATCCTATGCTATACTGGTGGTAGATTAGTTATCAACTACTACAAAAAGTTGAATTGGTAAAACACATGAGTACATCAGCAAAATCACTAGAAGAACTGGTGAGACAATTATCGCCCCAGTTAAAGGTTGAAGTACAAACGTTTGTAGAGTCACTTTTAAGTAAATCTAACCAACCCATAAGACGTAAACTCCGTCAAGACTGGGCAGGGATGCTTAAAACCGATTACACATCAATTGAGTTACAGCATCTTGCAGTTGAATGGAGAAATGGCTAGTGTTTCTTCTGGATACGAATATTTGGCTAGAACGCTTATTAGGACAAGGACAGGCGGAGGTTGTTGCGGAGCTACTTGATACGCTCTCGCCCTCTGATATGTGTATAACTGATTTTACTTTACATTCTATCGGGGTGATCTGTAATCGGCTGAATCAAAGAGACGTTTTTATCAAATTTGTGGATGACGTTTTGATTGATGCTGGTGTCGTAGAAATAATAGATCTCTTTCGCTTGGATTTTGATGATGCTTACCAATATGTTGCTGCCGAGCTTGAAAAAGCTACTATTGTGAGTTTTGATCAAGATTTTGACAAGACAGAGCAAAGACGTTTGACTCCTATGCAAGTGCTTAAAATTAGAAATTAATTGCTTGCTCCCGTCAGTCAACAATACCAAATCCTGTGATCATAAAACGGGCAAAGACGAGGGGATAAAATGCCCAAGAAAGCTTACTTAGCCGAACATCTAAGCGATCGCCGATCTGGTCGGGTGCGTCCCACGCAGCCTTTACCTTTTTGAAAACACTTTCAATGATGTAGCTATGGACTGGGAAACTCGAATTACACTGAATCCCGATATTTTAGTGGGAAAACCTATCATTAAAGGGACAAGGATTGAGGAAGTAAGAATTATTGCGATCGCAGTCTGATCGAAAAAATCGGGTCTAAAACCTCATTCTACGCGCACGATTTCTCCACCTCTGGCTAGAGATAATTCTACTGCCTGGAGGATTTTGACTAATTGCGTCGCTACCGATCCCGAAGACACAGGAGAATTGACACCCGTAGCCACCGACTCTAAAAAATGTTCGCACAATGCTTTCAGGGGTTCACCATCGGCAATAGGGATAGATTCCGTCTCTTGTCCCCGGGGAATAAAATAGGCTTCCTGACGTTCAAAATAGCCCTTTTGTCGGGTTAAAGGCGATCGAGAGTCTAATTCATTGAAAATTAAAGTCCCTTCGCTGCCAACTACTGCTAATCGTCGCTGTTTATCGGGATTCAACCAACAAAGGTGAATAGTCGCTTGAAAACCATCGCCATAGATCAGGGTTAACCAGACTAAATCGGCTAGATTAGGTTGTAGCCAGAAGGTTCCCCTCGCCTGAACTAATATTGGTGTACTATTTAACCAGCTATTAAAAATCGAAATATCGTGAATAGCTAGATCCCACAAAGCGGACACATCCTGACGGACCGGACCTAAGTGGGTGCGAGTGGCATAACCATAAAGAGGTTTACCGATACCCCCAGATTGCAGAACTTTTTGTCCGGTGATAACGGCGGGATGAAAAAGATAGGTATGATCAACTAATAAAATACGCTGTTTTTTCGCCGCTAATTCCGTTAATTCGGCACATTCTTGGGGATTGAGGGTTAAGGGTTTTTCGGCGAGGACGTGATAACCTAAATTAAGAGCATCTTTAATCAGGGGATAATGGCTGATGGCAGGAGTAACGACGACTACAGCCGAGATTTCGGGGTGAAGACGAATTGATTCCCAGTCATTGGCTAAAATAACTTTATTAGTATCGAGATTAAGTTGATCGCGACAGAGATGAAGTTTTTCAGGGGAGGGATCAACGATCGCCACTACTTGCGCTGAGGGATGTTGAGAAAAATGACGGACGAAATGGACTCCCCAACGTCCTACCCCTAAGATAGCGATTCCTGTGGACATTTTGCTTACTCAGATAGATCAATCTAGTTTATTTTAAAAGGATTAGGCGCAATTGTTAATTGATTCTGAGACCTGGAAGGGATTATGTTAAAATTTTTTATCGATCGAGGGGGAACTTTTACCGATATAGTGGCGATAATCGATCGACCAGAAATTATTGAACAACTAGCTAGAGATGCCGCTAGATTTCTGATTGTTCCCCTTGCCGATCAACAGTGGATTGTTCTCTATAAACTGCTCTCGGAAAATCCCGAAAAATACCCAGATGCAGTCATTCAAGGGATCAAAGATATTAGCGGTTCCCTAGATAACATCGAAGTGATTAAAATGGGAACAACGGTAGCCACCAATGCGCTGTTAGAAAGAAAAGGAGAGCGCACGGTTTTGTTAATCACCAAAGGTTTTAAAGATGCCTTGAGAATTGGCTATCAAAATCGCCCCGATATTTTTGCCCGTCAGATTATTCTGCCTTCTTTATTATACGAACAAGTTATCGAAGTGGCCGAACGGTACGATAGTCAAGGACAAGAATTAATCGCCGTTAATCCCGCCCAAGTTAAAGCCGATTTAATACCAGTTTATCAAGCGGGTATCCGAAGTTGTGCGATTGTTTTTATGCACGGTTATCATTATCCCGACCACGAAAAACAAGTGGCAGCCATTGCCGAAGAAATCGGCTTTACTCACCTAGCCATTTCCCATCAAGTCAGTCCTTTAATGAAACTGGTATCCCGGGGAGATACCACGGTAGTCTCTGCCTATTTATCGCCAATTTTACGCCGCTATGTTGATAGTATTAGCCAGCAATTACCGAAGACTAGCTTGCTATTTATGAAATCCGATGGCGGTTTAGTCACCGCCGATAAATTTCAGGGCAAAGATAGCATTTTATCCGGTCCTGCGGGGGGAATAGTCGGGGCAGTACAAACCAGTTTAAGGGCGGGATTTAGCAAAATTATCAGTTTTGATATGGGAGGAACTAGCACCGATGTTTCTCATTTTCAAGGGGAATACGAGCGCCAAACAGATAACGAAATTGCCAGCGTAAGAATGCGAGTGCCGATGTTAAGTATTCACACCGTGGCCGCTGGTGGGGGTTCGATTTTAGTCTATGATGGTTCTCGTTTTCGGGTCGGACCAGAAAGTGCCGGAGCTAATCCGGGACCTGCCTGTTATCGACGGGGTGGACCATTAACAATTACCGATGCTAATGTTTTGTTAGGAAAAATTCAAGCCGCCTATTTTCCCGCTATTTTTGGACAAGAAGGAAATTTCCCCCTAGATAGAGAGATTGTGCTGACAAAGTTTCAAGAATTGGCGGCAGCAATGGTGGGTAATAATAGTCCTGAAATGTTGGCTGCCGGGTTTATTCAAATTGCCGTGGAAAATATGGCTAATGCGATTAAAAAAATCTCTCTACAAAAGGGTTACGATCTCAGTGATTATACTCTTTGTACCTTTGGCGGTGCCGGGGGTCAAGTGGCCTGTTTAATTGCCGATACTCTGGGAATGAAAAGTATTTTTCTCCATCCCTACGCTGGGGTTTTAAGCGCCTACGGCATGGGTTTGGCCGATTTGAGGGTAATTAAAGAAAAAGCGATCGAACAGGGGTTAAATGCCGATTTAATCGGGCAGTTGCTCACGGAAATGAACGAATTAGAAGTTTTAGCGGGTCGGGAATTAGAGGGTTATAATCAGGTGCGGCAGCAAGTTAGTTTAAAATATCAAGGCAGTGATGCCACTTTAGCGGTTAATTTTAGCGATCAAATGCGTCAGGATTTTGAACGGGAACATCAAAGACGTTATGGGTTTAAGCAAGAACAAAAAGCTTTAATTGTTGAGTCGATTGCCGTGGAATTGATCCAGACTATGGACAGTCCCAAAGAAGCAATTTTAACTCGCTCCCGTCCGATGGGAGAATTACCTCCTATCCTCGATCGAGTAGCGGTTTTTATGGCTAATCAATGGCGGGAAACGCCAATTTATCAGCGTTCAGATCTGCAACCTTTTGATTGTCTGGCAGGACCTGCAATTATTATCGAAAAAATTAGCACGATTGTGATTGAACCGGGTTGGATGGCAAAATTAACGGAGAAAAATCATTTAATTTTCTCCAAAGATTAACTAATTGAACTACTTAGAAATATCTACAGCAGTTATTCTAATTGATCAATTCTCATTTCGCCGAGGTATTTACGGAGATAGGGAGAAAAAACCTCGTAAATCAGGGTAAGGGGTTGGCGAGCGTGCCAAAATAGGTAATGACGACCCCAAAATGCTCCTTTTTCCCCAAAAGCTATTTCTAATTCCGGGGAATGACCGTAATAAAGTCCCTGCACATCGCGATACAATTCTGTGTGCAGCCGCGAGAGACTTTCCCAAATCGGTAGGGAACGATTTTCCAGATATTCGTCCACTTGATTGACAGACCACCAAGAAGCGGCATAGGCTAACCTTTGACCACTAGCTGTGCGTAACCAGACTTGACGACGCAATCTCGGCCCCGGAATCAGGCTAATTTTCATCGGTGCGCCATCCTCATCGTCGCCGATGGGGGACATATCGATCACATCTACTTCCGTTTTTTCACCGGTTAAAAGTTGTAAATGACGGGTGGGAGAACCATCGCCGAGAATTAAAATCTGCCACGGGGGGGCGAGTTGGCTATGGGGTAAACCTTGTTTAACATCGGTTTCGTCTCCTTGCCAGAGAGGGGACAGGGAGTACCAAGGACGATTAAGCAGCGGCTTTTCTTGGGGGCGGAGGATAGCAGTCAAGGTTTGTTACAAAACTTTATGATTTTTTCATTAATCATAACACGGGATTTTTGTCTGCTGGCGATAAAAGCGATCGCCTTGCTCCAATCCTCTCTAACTTTTTCGTGGGTGCATCTCACATTTGCAGAAATACCAACAATCAGCAATTATCAGTGACCCTTAAATTATTACAGATATATCAGCTGCTGCCTGTAAGCATCCCACCGAAAAACTAATGCGCTCCGGGGTTTGGGGGCGGCGCCACGCACCCAACGGGGGGGTTGGGTAGGGTTGATTCATTTAAATTAAGTACAGCTGATTTTGAGTCAATAAATTTGACCGAAAATTCTCAAGTTTATCTTTTTCTAATCAAAAGAGTTAGTCACAATAACTAATCTTTAATCTTCTGCCAATATTTATTATG
>NZ_JADBTZ010000392.1:0-6690 GCF_020245885.1 Microcystis sp. M165S2
ACACATATATAGTTTTGTTTTTGACCACGATGACCATTTTTATTGATGTGGTCACTTTTACATTCTGGACATTTCATCGTTTTTTTTCCTTCATTGAGTTTCTATCTATTTTGCCTTCTCATCTCTTTATCTGACAACGCCAAATTTCTGTACCGATTCAGTTAAGCTCTGGTTTACTTGCTTTTTACGCTACAAGTCAAGGTGCTAATCCTCAATGGAAGTTTGCGGCTAATCAATCAAAGGACAACGACAAATGACTAATACTAGGATAATTAACTGGAGTAGTTCTGACGCAAAAATCAGTGAATTTTTTACTGTGGGGGAAGTGGCGAACTGGTGGACAAAAAAATCCCCGCTGGAATTATTAATTAGGGTAGTTGATGGCTTTTGTGGAAATCGATTTAATAGGGGTATCGTTCTAGGGATGGGGTGTGGGGTGTAGGGGGGGTCACTGCGTGCGCGTTGCGGGGGAAGAATAAATAAAAATAATCTCCTGAATACTGACTCCTAACCCAATGGTAGATGTTGGATTTTTGCAGGAGTTCTATTTTCCCAAAAATATAAGTAAAAATTATTTATTGACTCCAAAAACTTGAGAATATTTAAATTAACATTCCGCAATATTTACAAATTCTTAAGAATTAATTGAGAAAGATTTTTATTTAACAACGATGTTGCAATGGTTACAGCGATTTGATAGAATTTCACAGTCGGTTATTCTGTGCGTTTTTGGGCAGCAATGGTTGAAACCCTTGCCACACCTACAGGGTGATCCTAATTAAGACAGGTAAATTAGTCAATTTCACCCACAACGATGATCTTTTTTTTGTGTAGTTTTATTGCAAAAAAAAAGTTTTTTTGACAAAAAGCACAAAGTATGATAGGAACACTGGTGTATTTCTGGCCGCGAAACTCAAAATCAGGGGATTTCCTGTTTCCAAGTCAAGAAATACAGAAAAGCAGTAATTCGATCGAGAAATCGATAAAAACAGCCTAGACTAGAAAAAGAATCCTCTATCCTGACAGCTATCCTGTGGAGATTACTTTTTTAGGAACCAGTTCTGGGGTTCCCACTCGTTCCCGTAATGTCTCTAGTATCGCCCTTCGTTTGCCGCAACGGGCGGAAATATGGCTGTTTGACTGTGGAGAAGGGACTCAACACCAGTTACTGCGTAGCGACCTGAAAAGTTCCCAAATTCGACGCATTTTTATCACCCATATGCACGGGGATCATATCTTTGGTTTAATGGGACTGTTAGCCAGTATCGGATTAGCCGGTTCTGCTCAGGATATTGATATCTATGGACCCCCCGGACTAGCGGACTATCTGCGCGCTTGTGCTAAGTATTCCTATACTAATTTGGCTAATCGGGTGCGTGTCCATGCCATTTCCCCTGGCATACTCTACGAAGATGAAGAATTTACCGTCTCCTGTCAGCTATTAAAACATCGTATTCCCGCCCACGGTTATCGCATCGCCGAAAAAGACCGTCCAGGACGTTTTGATGTGGAAAAAGCCAACGCTTTGGGTATTCCCCCTGGACCAATTTACGGCAAGCTGAAAAAAGGGGAAACTGTCACCCTCGCCGATGGCAGCAAAATTCGCGGTCAGTCCCTCTGCGGAGAAACGGAAATCGGCCGTAAAATTGCCTATTGTACCGATACTATTTTCTGTGAAGGCTCGATCGAATTGGCACAGAATGCAGATGTGCTAATTCATGAGGCAACTTTTGCTCACCAAGATGCCGGGTTAGCCTTTGAAAGTGTTCACTCCACTTCAACGATGGCAGCCCAAGTGGCCTTGGCAGCCCGGGTAAAATTGTTATTAATGACCCATTTTAGTCCCCGTTATCTACCGGGTAATTCTCTGGATATTTCCAATTTGTTAGAGGAAGCGCGGGCGATTTTTCCTAACACTAAATTAGCCTACGATTTCCTCACCTACGAAGTCCCCCGCAACCGTCAAGAAATGGTCTTAGGAGTTAAGTAATTATGCCAGCAGCAGTAGAAGAAAAAAGCATGGTTCCCACGGTTTTAGTGGGTATTGGTGGCACGGGTAACGAAATTTTATCGCGATTGCGTCGCTTAATCGAGGAAAGTTATGGCAGTTTGAGTAATTTTCCGATTGTCAGCTTTTTGGTGGTTGACACGGATAAGGATTATAAAATCAGTAATCCTGAAGCTGCCGGCAGTGCTTTTAAAGATAACGAAAAACACTGGTCCCGGGTGAGTGGAAAACAGGTACAGGAGATGGTATCTGACATGGATAGATATCCCTGGATTAATAGTTGGTTTCCCCCGGAATTAGAGAGAAATATTACTTCCCTAGAAGCGGGAGCGGGACAAATTCGCGCCTGTGGACGTTTTGCTTTATTTTGTAATTATCATGAGATCCAAAGGAAATTTCTGGATGCGGTGAGACGGGTAAAAGGACAAGAAAACTTTATGCTCGATCGCTATGGAATTAAAGTTAATAATACTGCTATTAATGTCTTTACTACGGGGTCTTTAAACGGTGGTACGGGTAGCGGAATGTTAATCGATATAGGCTACTGTATTCGTAATTGGTTGCGAGGGGAAAGTAGTCCTTTAAGTACGGCAATTGTTCCCACTCCTGAAGCATTTGCGGGGATTAGTGTCGGCGATCGAGTTTTGGCTAATGGTTACGCTGCCCTGATGGAATTAAATTACTTTTCTGACTACAGAACCGAATATCATCAACAGTTTAGCAGTGGTTTGGTCGATGAAGTTGTTAGTAAATTACCCCCCTTTGATTTTACCTATTTAGTAGGAACAAAAAACGGAGAAGGTGATTTTAAACTCGGTCAAATTCGGGAAATGATCGCCCAAAATATTTTCCTAGATATGACCTCTGATTTTGCCCCCCATAAGCGTTCCATTAGAGATAATATTAAGGGTTCTTGGGCGCAAGCTGACCCTGGGGGTCGCGGTTATCCTAAGCAATTTATGAGTTTTGGGCTATCAACTATTGAAATTCCTATTGCCCAAATTCGTGCTTCTTTATCGGAACGTTTAGCCAAAGATTTAATTAATTGGTGGCTGAATGATTCCGTGATTTTACCCGCTCAAATGTTGGAGTTAGTAAGAGGTGATATCCTCAAAAGAATGCGCTTGAGCGAAGGGGAATTAATTATGGATTTATGTGCCGACAAGGATCGCTCTTTAATTGCCATAATCTCCCAATGGACTAACGAAACTCGTCAGGAAATCAATCAAGATAATTGGCTATCTTGTACCAAACAGGGTGTTAATATTTTAGGCAATGAACAGGGAAAAATTCTGCGATTTATTAATGATTATTTAACACCAAGAGTCGAGGAATTTAAACGCAATCATTTACTAGAATTAAGTCCCGATGAGCGGCTGCACGGCGATTACCTGAAAAAGATTTATAATAACCGGGATGAAATTATTCAACGGGGTAAAAAGTCTCTAGAAATGGAGTTTTATAATATCCTTGAGGATCGAAACCGTGGGGTAAAATTTGCTGAGAGTTTTATTGTTTCAGTACGACAAATCTTCACCGACATGGCAGAAAAATTCCGTCGCGATCAAGAACAGGTTTGGAGTCAAAACGAAAGTAAACGTCAACGAGAATATGATACAGCCTTAGCAGAAATTAATGATCTGAAAGATAAACTTCATGTCTCGAAAAAAGATAAGATGGAACAATATTGTGAACAAGCTTTAACGGGATTGGAAGGCTATTTAATGGCCAATATTCAACGAAAAACCAGAGGTGCAGGAGTAGAGGTTATTAATCGTTTACTGGAACATCTTAATCAATTAGAAAGCCGTTTTAATCGCTTTCGTCAGAAATTAATTCAAAGTCGCGATCTATTTAATCTCCAAGCTAATCAACAGATTGATAGTGCCGATGCTTTGTTAATTAATGGGATTAAACTATTTGATAGACAAGAATTAAATGGTCTTTATCAAGACTTTATCGAACAATTTGCTTCGGGGATTGCCGGTAACAAAAATGCCTACGATACAGGTATGGATAACCTTTGTTTACCCCTCTCAGAAGAGATTTTAAAGCAATCTAGCCTCCTCTGGAAAGAAACGCGCCGCGCTGATGAAAATATGCGTTTATTTGACATCACCGAGATTGCCGATATTCGTCAAGGAGATTTCCAACAAGTTATCATAAACCAAGCTAATCAACTACTACAAAATGCCCCGGTTAGTAGTCGCATTCAGCAGGAATTAGCCGCTTGCGATCGCTTGTTAAAAATCTATAACAACGATGCCGATATTATCAATAATCTTCGCATTGCCTACCAAAAATCGCGACCCCTAATTATGCTCAATCCTGCGGTCTTGCGGGGAAAAGATGCGGGTTTTACGCCCCAATTAAATCAAAATGTTGCCCTGATTGGGGGAAGAAATACCAATAACCCAGCAGCCCAAAAAATTATTCCGAAACTGCGGGAATTTATTGCCAACGAAGACGATATTAAACCCTTGGGAGAAGTGGAAAAACATCGTCTTGTCTTCGTGCAGGAAATTGGCGGTTTTTCCCTACGCTGTCTCGATGGAATGCGGGAGCTGCGACAATCCTATCAAGACTGGAAAGGAGAATTTATTCTCGCTAAACGCGCCCAACAAATGGGGGAAAATCGCGATTTACCCATCCCCGTGCATATCCAAAAGGAACCTCCTTTCTGGGATGTTTTTCCCGAAGATCCGAGTATTTATCAATTGGTGGTGACAGCCCGAGCTTTGAAAGTGCTTTTTCCAGAAGTCAATCGAGTCACTAATGAGAAAACAATTCGCTATGAAATTAAAACCGCAACGGGATTAAAAAAAGTCGATATCGCCACCAGTTGGGAAGATGCGGTACAGGTGTTAGAAGTAAAAGCTTGTCGCGAAGATAAGGAAAAAATTCAAAGTCAGGTGACGGCTAAGTTACAGGATTCGGCCACTCCGCAGAAAAAACAAGCTTTGTATCGGACTTTTATCAAATATTTACAACAACGTTCCGAGGAGTTGACAGGAGGAAAAGATAATACAGAATATAAACGGGAAGATGCAATTATTTTGCAGTTAATCGATAACTATAAGTTGAATAGCGGTGGAGAAATACCTCTTTCTTCGGTGACGGAAGTGGCTAACCCAGCTTTAATTATCTGTGGTAATTGTGGACACAAAAATCCCCCCTCGTCTAATTTTTGTTCTAAGTGTGGGGCAAAATTAGTTAAGTAGAAATTAGATTTTGGGTTTGATCCCCCCTGCCCCCCTTGATAAGGGGGGTGCCGATAGGCGGGGGGATCCGCCTTAATAAGGGGGGAATCTGACAATTTTTAACACTTACCCAATTTAACAGAAAAAGTGGGGGTGTTAGCTGGACTAACATCCCCCACCATGAAAATTTTCGGGAAAAATTGCCTAATAGCGAAAAAACTGGATTATAATAAGGTCTTTACTCAAGATTTTTGCTAATCGCTAACTGCCATAGAAGCCAATCAAGACCCCTGTTTATCGAGAGAAAAACCAATGGTAGCCACTTTAAAAGGACGAGATGTTTTAAGAATAACCGACATGAGTAGCGAAGAAATCAGTGCCCTACTCAATCTATCGGCACAGCTTAAAGCTGGCAATCTTAACCCTAGCTGCAAAAAAGTCTTGGGATTGCTATTTTATAAAGCTTCCACCCGGACGCGGGTTTCCTTTACCGTCGCCATGTACCAGTTAGGGGGACAGGTGATCGATCTTAATCCCAGTGTAACCCAAGTGGGGCGAGGGGAACCCTTGGCAGATACAGCCCGGGTACTCGATCGCTATCTCGATATTCTCGCAGTTCGCACCTTTAAACAAGAGGATTTAGAAGCTTTTGCTAATTACTCGCGCATCCCGATTATCAACGCTTTAACAGATTTAGAACATCCCTGCCAGATATTAGCCGATTTACAGACTATCCAAGAGACTTTTCAGACTTTACGGGGAATTAACCTCACCTATGTCGGGGATGGCAATAATGTCGCTAATTCTCTCCTCTTGGGTGGTGCTTTGATGGGGTTAAATGTGCGGGTTGCCTCCCCCGCAAACTATCAACCCGATGGGGAAATTGTCGCCAGCGCCCAGGCTATTGGCGAGAAAACCGGTAGTAAAATCTTCATTACCGATGATCCCGTTATGGCCGTAAAAGACTCTCAGGTGGTCTATACTGATGTCTGGGCAAGTATGGGACAGGAAAGCCTCGCTGATGCCCGAATTCCCGTTTTTCAGCCCTACCAAGTCAATGAACAGCTAATGAGTCACGCTGACAAAGACGCGATTATTCTCCATTGTTTACCTGCTCACCGCGGCGAAGAAATTACCGACGGGGCGATCGAGGGTGTACAATCAAAAGTCTGGGAACAAGCGGAAAATCGGATGCACGCCCAAAAAGCTTTAATGGTGAGTTTATTGGGATTAATCTAGCTCCAGATGCTCAGTTACTAAAATAATCATTAAACTCGATCATCAATCATCCTAAGACCTGTCCGACACCGGAAGTTAACGCTAGGATTGATGGTAAGAGCATTGACATCCTCGCCGCCGTAAAACGGACGGCGATTCCTCACCACGCCACCTTTTTAGAATGGTCGCTGAATGGGGTTGACGCTTCACGGGATGCTGCTTCTTTAACAGAAGTCTTACGCTTTCCTCTACGTCCGTTTAAAG
>NZ_JADBTZ010000393.1:0-11460 GCF_020245885.1 Microcystis sp. M165S2
ACCAATGGTGAGCTAAATACCGCCTATATCGTCGAGGTTAAAAGTCATGCCAAAGAGGAATCTATTACTCAATTAAAAAGTATTTTGCAACGGTTTCGCCGCTTTTTCTCTGAACACAAAGATAAAAAACTCTATGGCATACTAGCAGCGGTTGACTTATCCAACGAATTACGGGAAAAAATTCTGCAAGAAGGGTTTTATGTGGCTCGGATTCATGACCAAGTATTTGAATTAGATATTCCCGATAATTTTCAACCTCGACTTTATTAAAACAGCAAAGGCGATGGGAGCATCCCATTTTCGCCAATCGCCTTCTACAGATGGGAAGTTTTCTCCTGAAACTGGCTCACACAGACAATCCCCCAATCCAAAATCCAAAATGAGATGTTCCCAACCCTTCAGGCTTTGGGTACTCTCACTCGTCCTCATTTTCTCGAAACTATTCCCCATTTAGTGCCTTTAATCCTTCATTTTGGGGGGGAGGTTGCCTTAAGAGAAGTGTATCAAAGTATTAGGGATGTTAGTCGCTGGTGGCGGTGATGCTCATAAATCAATTAGAAGTGCTACGATCAGCAGAAGCCAGTCCACCATAATACATTTTTTGGCCAAATACAATAATTTCTAGCTAATAAAACAATGGCTCAATTACAAACCCTAATGCCTATACTACAAGAATTTCGCCAAGAATTAGCAAAGTTTTATGGAAAACGGTTAGTAAAACTCATCCTTTTTGGTTCACAAGCGAGGGGTAACGCCAATGAGGACTCAGATATTGATATTATGGTCGTATTAAAAGGCCCCATTTCCCCTGGAGATGAAGTGATTCGGATGGCAGACATCGCTACTCAACTAGACCTTAAATATAATACCTTCATTTCTTTGATTCCCATCGCCGATGAAGACTTTGTTCATCGACAAACCCCATTAATGGACAATATTCGCCGAGAAGGGATTTTCCTGTGAACCAAAACCAAATTTCGTCCTATATCAATCAAGCTAATGAAGAATTAGAAGCGGCCACCCTATTACTTGAAAAAAATTATTATCGTGCTTGTATTTCTCGTTGCTATTATGCCATTTATTGTACAGTCCAAGCTCTGTTAATAGTTAAAAATATCAATACTCGCAGTCATCGAGGGGTACGACAGCAATTTTCTCAACATTTTATTCAAACAGGGGAATTACCATTAGAACTATCAAAAGCGTTAAGAATTACCTATGATTTACGACAATTAGGAGATTATGATCAAGTTATTGAAATAACTAGGGAACAAACACAAATTGCCTGAGAATACGCCACAGTATTTGTAGAACAAGCAATGATCTTGAGCATTTTTTCACTTTAACTACTTAATCTTATGCAGTTTATTGATCGCGCCGAAATAGAAGTAGAAGGGGGTAAGGGAGGTGATGGAATTGTCGCTTTCCGTCGGGAAAAATACGTCCCCGCCGGCGGTCCGGCCGGAGGTAATGGGGGAAAAGGTGGTTCGGTGATTTTCGTGGCGACTCAGAACCTGCAAACCCTGCTAGATTTCCAGTATAGTCGCTATTTTAAGGCCGATGACGGCAAACGGGGCGGCCCCAACAACTGCACCGGGGCCAACGGTAGCGATCGCATTATTAAAGTTCCCTGTGGTACAGTGGTTTACGATCTCGATAGCGAGGCAATTATCGGCGATTTGGTAACTCCCGAACAGACTTTAATCGTGGCCGCCGGGGGAAAAGGGGGATTAGGCAACCGCCACTTTTTAAGTAATAATAATCGCGCACCCGAATACGCTTTACCCGGTTTAGAGGGAGAAAAACGCCATTTACGCCTAGAATTGAAGTTATTAGCGGAAGTAGGCCTGATCGGGCTGCCCAATGCGGGGAAATCCACCCTAATCTCGGCCGTTTCCTCTGCTCGTCCCAAAATCGCCGATTATCCCTTTACGACTCTCATTCCTAACTTGGGAGTGGTACGCAAACCCACGGGAGATGGGACGGTATTCGCCGATATTCCTGGATTAATCGAGGGAGCGCACCTAGGAATCGGCTTAGGACACGAATTTTTACGCCATATCGAACGCACACGCCTGTTAATTCATCTTGTCTCCTTGACATCAGAAGACCCGATCGCCGATTATCAAATTATTCAAGGGGAATTAGCCGCCTATGGTCGGGGATTAGAAAAGCGATCGCAAATACTGGTTTTCAACAAAATTGATGCTGTGGACGAGGAAACGATAGATAACTATCAAAAGCAGTTTGCTAAAATAACCAATGCCGAGATTTTGACTATTTCCGCCGTGACAGGAGCCGGATTAACCACTTTACTCGCCAAAGTTTGGCAGCAATTAGAGCAACTGGAGAGGGTCGAGGTTGAAACCCCTTCCCTGTTTTCCTAAAATCGCTCGTTAGTTATTGGGCTGCCGGGGTGCGGGTGGTCGGCGATTGCTCGGTCTTCTTTCCGTACCTTCAAAGTTACCATTAGAACGACGGGTGCGGCGCTGTTCGCCTTCATTTTCGGCCGCATAGACTTCTAGATAAAGAGAGCGACCCACACTCGCGGCCGCCATTTCTAGGGTAGTTCTAATCGCCTGTAAATTGCGTCCTCCCCGGCCGTAAACTTTGCCTTTATCGGCATCATCGAAGGCTACACGCACCCAAAGACGTTGATTTTCCTTACAGCGCTCGATATCCAATCTCAGACTGGCCGGCTCTTCCAAAAACGGCTCGATAATAAATTTCACCAGTTCGAGATAGTTGGGGGTACTAGGCATTGATTTTCTCGAAAATTTTCTGTTTGGTGAGAATGCTGCGTACGGTGTCCGTTGGTTGCGCTCCTTGTTGTAAGCGTCGGATAATCCCTTCTTCATCCAGACGCACTTCATCGGTGCGGGGATTGTAAAATCCTAATTCCTCTAGGGGACGACCATCGCGACGACTGGTGCTAACGGCCGCAACGATACGATAACTGGCTTCGCGTTTTTTGCCAAAGCGTTTTAGACGTAATTTGATCATGGTTACTAAAAAATTCTCCTTTCCGATTCTAACTCATCCCGGCGGTAATTCCACAAGTGGCGATCGAGGGAACGGCAGGCAGCCATTGCATATTATTGAAAATAACGCCGAAAACGAGGGTCTAAATGGTCTTTTTTGTGGCGATTACAGCATAAACAAAGGGTTTGCAGGTTACTAATGTCGTTACTGCCACCTAAAGCTAAGGGAATTATATGATCTATGGAAAGTTGGGACAATTTTTCGGGTTTACCGCAACTCTGACATTGATAATTATCCCTTTGATAAACATATTTTCTCACTTCGATCGGAATCGGGATTCTCGGAGTTTTTGCCATGATAATTACAGCAGGAGAGAGGAGATTGCTTTAATTTATTTTCCTTATTACCTAATTAGGTTTTCAGGAATTGAAGTTAGTTTTTTCTGTATTTTCTCGCAGCATTTGCCGAATCTCCTCTAGGGGTGATTCTGGTTCTTGCTCAATTGTGCTTTCTTCGGGAATAAATTCTAGGGTAATTTTTATTTGACGAGTTTCATTGAAATCTTTAAAGCCTTGATTTCTGATTTCTCGAAGTAAAATATCATATTCACTAGAATTACGATGTATATACGGACTTGAAAGTTTTTCTAAAACACCAGAAAAAGTACATTCTCCAGAAGGTTTAACTTTTCCTGTTCTCCAGTCTTTCTCACCTAGTATTAATACTTTACAATCCTTCCCTTCACTCGGATAATGAAACCATTCAATTTTATTAATTTGACCAAATGTAGAAGAACTATTTGATATATCTGTTCTTAGTCTTCCCTGGGAATTAAAGTTGCCGATATACTCCAAAAAATCTGCCTGGATTTTTTCTTTAAATTTTCTCACTAAAATAACTTCTTCATTTTCAAACATCAATACACTATTATCATCTTCGATAAGGATTTTCCGAGAGTTGTTAAAAGTATCAATATTCATTCTTTTGCTCCTTAATTATTCCCTATTTAATTATAATAACATACAAATTTACTCTAGGGGTGATTCTGATTCTTGTTCCAGTGGGCTATTTTCAGGAATAAATTCTAGGGTAATTTTTATTTGACGAGTTTCATTGAAATTTTTAAATCCTTGCTCTTTTAATATCTGTAATAATTGCGAGTAGTCATATTCTTGATGGGCTAATTTTTCTAAAATAGGAGAAAAGTCACATTGACCATAAACTTTAATTTTACCTTGTCTCCATTGTTTTTCTCCTAAAATTAATAGATTTAATATTTGTCCATCTCTCGGATAATAAACCCAATCTAGTTTAGCTATCTGACCACAAATATAACTTTTCGATTTTAACATTACACCATCAAGAACAAAGTCAGAAATATAGTCTTCTAATTCTTCAATTATTTTATTTTTGAATTGACCAACCAAAATAATTTCTTTATTTTCAAACATCAGTAAACTATTATCATCTTCGATAAGGATTTTCTGAGAGTTGTTAAAAGTATCAAGATTCATTCTTTTGCTCCTTAATGACTCAAAGACAAATTACTCGTACTCAACTAAACTAGCGTAGTTATTACCCTCGGTAAACTTGCCAGCGATAGTTATCTTTCCTGAACCAACTTTAACATTACCGAAAAATAAATTACCTGACTTAGTTAAAGGAGTCCAGTTACCCGATGATTGATCAATGATAACCACATCTAAAGCATTAGGTACTTCGATTTTAAAATTTACCAATTGATTCTTCGTTAATTTGGCTATTGTGGGACTATAAAGATAGGCATTATTTTCTTCAAAAGTAGCATAGGTTTTCGGGATAGAAACACCCATAGCATTGCTGGTGATTCGATAGGATAAAGCATGATTAAGGTTATTTTTATCGGATTTATTTTTAGAGAAAACCATCAAATCATAACTTCCAGCTTGGGGAAAGGAAACTTTAATTGTTGCTTGTCCATTGACTCTTTGAATTAAGGGTAAATGGCTATTGATAGGTAAATTATTTTGCTGCAATTGAGCAGAAATCTGGGTGTGAGGAGGAACTTGTAAAATAACTTCTGTTATTCCTGAAGACTGGATATTATAACTATTGTGATTGACTAATTTTATGCCATCTCGAAAAAATTGTGATGTCACAATCGGCCAAGAATCAAATTGTTGTTTTCTATAAACTTTCGGTAATAATTGCCACTGAGTTTGTTCGGGGAAATGACTATAAATTAATTGTGCGGGTGGAGTAGCAAAATAATGAGGATTAAATTGCCGTTGAAATTGATTGTTATTGACTACTCCCGCACCCCAAGTTGCATCAATTAGATACCAAGCATTATTAATTCTGACAGTATTCCAAGCATGGTTAGCATCACTAGCATTGCCCACTAGATAGCCGAATCCTTTAGCATAACCGATAACAACTGCTGATTTTAATCCCATTTTTTCTGCTAAAGCTTGATAAAGATTGGCATACCCTGAACAGACAGCAAAACGATTTTTGAGAACCACATAAGGACTCGCATCACCGTAATTACCCCTTAAAAAACTTGCCACATCGTAGGGAATATTATGGGTAATCCAAACGTAAATAATGCGGGCTTTTTCTGCTTCTGTTTTGGCATATTTAGATAGAATTGTTGCTAATTCTGATAGAGAATTTCCTTGGTAATTGATGCTGCGAGCTAGACGATCAATATTTTGATAATTTCCCTGTCTAACTTGGTGATTATTCCCAGGAATAATTGGCTGAGAAAGTTGCAGATTATTAGTATTATAAATTAAGTTATTGGCTGGTTTAAATGATTGAAAATTCCTGAGCAGTTGAGAACTTTGGTTTTTAAATGCCATCCCAACGGACATTAAAACTAAAAAGATGAAAATCCCCGGAATTGTCCTTCCCGATTGCCGATTCTTGCGGCGGCGATAATTTCTTTTATAAGCCATAGTTGCTGCTAATAAAAAGTCAAGATTACCAGTCTTAGCCTGATCTGCTCCTATTATCTCTCAAACCTAACTATTTTTTTGAGATTTTTCTGTGATCTTAATCACTGACAATTAAAATATTAATCTAGCTAAAGTAATAAGTGTGTTAGTTTTGGCTAACACACCCAAAATTAAGATTAAAGTTTTTACCCTTATCTAACCGTAAACTTTCCCATAATACTCTTGATATTCTTTGGATAACAAAGGTTGCCACCAATCCCGATGATCGAGATACCATTGAATGGTTTTTCTTAATCCCCCCTCTACCGTTTCTTGAGGTTGCCAACCTAATTCAGTGCGAATTTTACTGGCATCAATAGCATACCGGCGATCATGTCCAGGGCGGTCCTTGACAAAAGTAATTAAATTCTGAGCAGGTTTCACGGGTAAATCGGGAGCTAATTCATTCATTAACTCACATAACATCCTGACTAAATCGATATTTTTTACTTCATTATTTCCGCCAATATTATAGGTTTCTCCCGCTTTTCCTTGGTTAATAACTGTATCTAAAGCTTGACAATGATCCCGCACATATAACCAATCTCGAACATTTTGACCATCACCATAAACGGGCAAAGGTTTACCCAAAAGAATATTAATACACATCAAAGGAATTAACTTTTCGGGAAAATGATAGGAACCATAATTATTAGAGCAATTAGTAATAATTGTCGGCATTCCGTAGGTATGAAAATAAGCTCTCGCTAGATGATCACTCCCCGCTTTTGAGGCAGAATAGGGACTATTAGGAGCATAGGGAGTAGTTTCGGTAAAAGCCGGATCATCTACTCCTAAACTGCCATAAACCTCATCGGTGGAAACGTGCAGAAAACGATAGTTATCCGGTTGATGATTACTTAACCAATGTTGCCGAAAACTTTCTAATAGAGTAAAAGTTCCCACCACATTAGTTTGCACAAAAGCCCCAGGTCCAAGAATCGATCGATCCACATGGGATTCGGCGGCAAAATGGGCAACTGTATCGATATTTTCACCAGCAAATAATTCATCAACTAAAGCTCGATCGCAGATATCCCCTTGCAGAAAACGGAAATTCTTTCCATCTTTCAGTGTCGCTAAATTATTCAAATTGCCCGCGTAGGTAAGAGCATCAAGAACAATTACACGATCCTCAGGATAATTCTCGCACCAATGATGAACAAAATTCGAGCCGATAAATCCTGCTCCACCAGTAATTACTATGCTTCTAGCTTGATTTTCTGTCGTCATGGCCACCTCTAGCAAAAGTTTGCTACTTATTTTAGGCCTTTTTGCTTCACACTTCTTCATCAAAAGTGATCTGATCGGAACGATAATCCGGCGGTTCAACGTGAATTAAAATTCTCACAGGGCTAAATTGTTGGGTTAATCTTGCTTCTACCGCTTCCGTGATTGCGTGAGCAGTTTCCACATCTTGAGCGGAGACAACTAGGTGCATTTCTATAAATACCTGTCTTCCCACCACTCCCCGAGATGCGATCGCATGACAATTAAGCACCCCCGGCACCTCCATCACAATTTGATGAATCACTTCAGGAGCGATCGCCATTTCATCCACTAACAAAGGTAAATTCTCCATCAGGACTTTCCAACCACTGCTAAACACCAAAAAAGCGACGGGAAAGGACAAAATCGCATCTAACCATTGTAATTGGGGAATATTAGCCGTATTACCCACCCAAACCCCCACTAAACCCAATAAAACCGTAATTGTCACCCACACATCACTCATGGTATGACGAGCATCGGCAATCAAAATCGCACTACCGACACGCTGCCCCACCGATCTTTCATAATAAGTAACAAAAATATTCACCCCTAAAACGATAATTAATAGCCATAACTCAGGACCGGCAATCTCGATCGGTTTGCCTCCTTTGATAATACGCATGATCGCCCCTTGCAAAATTTCAAAACAGGCAATCCCCAAAAAGGCGGCGATCGCTAAAGCTCCGATCGCTTCGTATTTCAGATGTCCGTAAGGATGATCTCGATCGGGATAGGGAGAGGAAAATCGCATCGCTACCAATCCCAAGACATTATTCGCACTATCGGTGACACTATGGAGAGCATCCGCTTGCAGACTTAAAGCACCAATTCTCAAACCCACCCCCGCTTTGATCGCCATAACCAAAATGTTCAGCATCAGGGTGATCCAGAGAACCTTTTGGACGGTAGCCCGATTATCTTTTAAAACAGCCACAGGATTATCAGTTTTTTAGCTATCAGTTATCAGTTATCAGTTATCAGTTATCAGTTATCAGTTATCAGGGAAATTTCAACTAAAACCCCAAAAACCCAAAAACCCAACTATTTGAGGGTTTAAAAACGGCAAAAATAAGGATTAAATTGCCTAAAGTCTGTAAATAGACCATTTAATTGATTATTATTCATTTTTAATTTTCCTGACTACTGACTACTGACTACTGACTACTGACCCTAACAACAATTTTTGATTTTTACAAGAGGTCTAGTCAACAACAATTGATTATCTCCTCAAATAACAGACTCCCATCGGTCAAATTGAGCAGCGGATCGGCAGCGCGTTCGGGATGAGGCATCATTCCTAGCACATTTCCGGCTTTATTGGTAATTCCTGCAATATTATTTAACGATCCGTTAGGATTCCCTGACTCATTTGCCTCTCCTGTGGCAGTACAGTAACGAAAGAGAATTTGTCCGTTATCCTCCAGAGATTTTAACGTATCTTCTGCGGCATAATAACGCCCTTCCCCGTGGGCAATCGGCAAATTAAGCACCTGTTGCGGTTGATAACCTCGCGTCCAGACAGATTGATTATTTTCCACTTTTACCGGCACTCGATCGCAGATAAAATGTAAATCGCGATTACGAATTAACGCACCGGGTAGCAGCCCAATTTCCGTTAATACCTGAAAACCGTTACAGATGCCTAAAACTAATTTACCTTTTTCAGCTTCTTCTCGGACAGTTTTCATCGCTGGCGAAAACCGAGCGATCGCACCACAGCGCAAATAATCGCCGTAACTAAATCCCCCCGGCACCACGATCACATCCAAATCCGCTAGCTCCGTCTCTTGATGCCAAACATAGCGGGTAGGTTGCCGAAAAATCCCCTCCGTCACCGTTGCCACATCTCGATCGCAATTCGATCCGGGGAAAACAATAATCCCAAACTTCATAATTTTTAACTTGGTTAATTCATTTTGCAAAAAGCTCTCAACAGATGGGTGTTGGTTGTTGGTTGTTGGGTGTTGGGGAAATAAAATTGTCTTTTATCCCTATCCCCTATCCCCTAATCCCTATCCCCCATCCCCTAATCCCTATCCCCTATCTCCTGACTGACAATGCAAATCAAAGCGATAATTTTCAATCACAGGATTAGCCAATAGTTGATCGCACATTTGAGCCAATTGAGCGCGAGCGCTGGTTTCGTCCGCTGCTGTCACGGTAAGCTCAATATACTTACCAATTCGCACCCCGGCTACAGTATCATAACCTAATTGCTTTAATCCCGATTCTACGGCCGTACCCGCCGGATCGAGCACCGAGGGGCGCAGGGTAACATAAATACAGCACTGATAATTTTTTGGCATAGAATTAACTTTGATCGCTGACCTTTTTGACATGAAATCCCAACGCACCCGATCGCAAGAGCGCATTATCCACTTACTCAAAACCTTAAATCGGGCAGTATCCGCTCAGGAATTGTTTGTGGAACTCCGTCAGCGTGACCAAAATATGGGGTTAGCCACTGTTTACCGCGCCCTAGAATCCCTAAAACTACAGGGAGCAGTGCAGGTGAGAACCCTAGCCACAGGAGAATCCCTCTACAGTTCCGTTCAGCAGGATCAACACCATCTTACCTGTATTCATTGCGGTCGGTCTATCGTCTTTAATGAGTGTCCCGTTCATGAATTGGAAGAAAAACTCGAAAAATCACACCAATTCAAGGTTTATTACCATACTCTCGAATTTTTTGGACTTTGCGATCGCTGTCAACCTGGTTAAGTAGGGTTTGCGGCAAAAAGTTTTTCGGTGGTGGCCGGGTGTGGGGGGCCGGGTGTGGGGTGTGGGATGCACTACATTTAAACTGCCTATCGGGAAAATTTAGTACAAATGCTCAGACTTGCAACTCCAGTGCCGTCTTACAGGAATTAAACTGTTGTTTGACCTTGGACTGTTTTCAGAGGGATTAACTCCGGCTGACTGTGGTGATGATGGCTGTTCAGGGGGGATAACAAGGGGAAAAAGGGCTGATGTAAACTAATTAATTGAGCGAGGGTTTTCTTGAGATGGGTACGGGGAACGATCGCATCGACAAACCCGTGTTTTAATAGGTATTCCGATGTTTGGAAACCTTCCGGTAATTTCTCGCGCAAAGTCTGTTCGATTACCCGTTTACCAGCAAAACCGATAGTAGCCTTTGGTTCGGCGATAATAATATCTCCCAACATGGCAAAACTGGCCGTGACTCCTCCTGTGGTGGGATTAGTCAAGACAGGAATATAGAGTAATTTTGCTTCTTGATGCCGGTTAAGGGCGCCAGAAATCTTGGCCATCTGCATTAAACTTAACATTCCTTCCTGCATTCTCGCCCCACCGGAAGCGCAGATGATCACGAGGGGTAAACGTCCATCGGTAGCTTGTTCCGTCAAACGACAGAGTTTTTCTCCCACCACCGATCCCATGCTACCCCCCATAAAACGGAAGTCCATCACCCCTAAAGCTAAGGGTAAACCATCGATCGTCCCCGTTCCCGTCTGGACAGCATCCGTCAGACCAGTTTTTTCTTGGGTTTCCCGCAGGCGATCGCTATAACTTTTCCGATCGCGAAATTTGAGCGGATCCGTCGGTCGAATCTGTTCATCGAGGCAATTCCAAGTATTCGCATCCACTAACTGGCGAATTCTTTCTGCACTTTCGACCCGATTATGATAACCGCAATCGAGACAAACCAGTTGATTGGCTAATAAATCCTTCGTATAGGCCAAAACGCCGCAATTTGGGCATTTTGTCCATAAACCATCGGCTATTTCTCGTTCCTGTTGTTGTTGAACCTTGGGTTCTGTTTTTTGGCGATTTGCAAACCAATCAAATAGAGACATAGTTTAAAATAAAGACAATTTATAGACTTTCCTCTAGAGGACTTAATAACAAAAGTGCTGTCCAGCGATCTTGGGGACGGACTTGTAGGGCGGCCTGATGCCCCTGGCCGCAATAAATACCAAGGCCAATAGCGATAACGCGACTGGGGATGTCGTGAGCTTTGAGCATTTCCTGTAGCCAATCGGCTTCCCAACGACTGGGGGTTGTTCTAATGGTGATCCAAGACACGGAAGACTATTGTATCAAGATTTAATTACAAGATAACTTTTTTACCAAAATTTTGGGTTAAAGCCCCGTCCTTTTAGGACGGCTTTATGTGAAAATGAAATTGGTTTGAATCCCCTGAGTGGGCGGTAGTGAATGGCTCGATTGAGTTGAACCCTGGAACTCGAAAGTCTGCATAAGAGAC
>NZ_JADBTZ010000394.1:0-3499 GCF_020245885.1 Microcystis sp. M165S2
CCAGAGAAGATTTTGATAAAAACAGCAATCATAAAAAGCAAATTATTGAATCATAAAAAGCAAATTCTTGACATTTATCAGGTAATTATTTTTATTAGTCAATATTCTACACAACTCAGGCTAGATAAGCAAGAGAGCTACGCCACTACTATCGGATCACTACCGTTTTTTTTACTGAAAGAAATCAAATAATTCGTATTATCAGCGCACGTTTAACAACCAAAAAGGAACGCCAAGACTATGAAAAATACACAGGATTCTGAAACCAACCAAAATTTACAAGATGACCTACTTCCTGAATATAATTTTAATTATACTAAGGCTCATCCTACTCGTTTTGTTTCTCAGGTAAATGAAATAAAAATCACTGTCACCTTAGAACCAGATGTCGCTAAAGTTTTCAAAAATTCTGAAGATGTCAACAAAGCACTTCGAGCTATCTTATCCGCTATCCCTGAAAAATAAGTAAAAAAAAACGTTCGATAACTAATTTCTCAGAGAAAGCAGGGGATAAAGTGCGGATAGATTATTAAGAGACTGGCTAAATTCTAACGAGAGATTGACAAAATTATGACCAATCTTCTAAAATAGATAAATCGTGCGTCAATCTATTCCCAGCCTGAAACCTTCTAAGTCTCTCTCTTAAACGTTTTCTGAGAACTCTTAACATTAATCAATTTCATCGTAATTTAAGAAAAGATGCTGATTTTTCGCCTATGTCAAGCCCGTGGATATTTTGACGATTAAAGACGATTAAAGCTGATGGTACAAGATTCTTAGATTTAGGCAAATTCCCCGAAAACTGAATCTTTTGTCAAGGAGAATTTGTAAAGATGAAGACTATTTGAGCAATTATTGATGATATAATCAAGGTGGCTGACCAAAATAGCCCCTAAATTTAGAACTATCTAAATTGCATCTATAATTGCCGCCTAACTAAACTATGAGTAAATGTTATCAAATCACCGTTCACAATCGTCAGACGGGGGAAAAATTTGTCACCACCGTTCCAGGGGATAACTATATACTGCACAGTCTGGAAAAACAGGGTCATCAATTACCCTTTTCCTGTCGCAATGGAGCTTGTACCAGCTGCGCGGTCAGGGTATTATCAGGAGACATCCATCAACCAGAAGCGATTGGACTATCGCCAGAATTAAAAGCCAGAGGTTATGCTTTACTTTGTGTCAGTTATGCCCGTAGCGATATGGAAGTAGCCACCCAAGACGAAGATGAAGTCTATGAATTACAATTCGGTCGCTTTTTTGCCCGTGGGAAAGTGCGTTTTGGTTTACCCTTAGATGAAGAATAGATTAGGGATTAATCGTGCCAGATACCAGCAACCAATTAGAAAAATACCTAGACATTGCCAGCGAAGCTGCCCTAGCAGCGGGAACAATAATTATCGATAATTGGGGTAAAATCGAGAAAATAGAAGAAAAAGGGCGATCGGGCGATTTAGTGACGGAAATAGATCGTCGAGCAGAAACAGAAATTCTCAAAATTATTAGCCGTCACTTTCCCGAACATGGGATTCTAGCGGAAGAATCGGGAAAACTGCCAGGGACGGACAGCGAGTATCTCTGGGCGATCGATCCTCTCGATGGCACCACCAACTATGCCCACGGTTATCCCGTATCCGTCGTCTCCATCGGACTACTCATCGAAGGGATAGCAAAAGTGGGAGTCATCTATAACCCCTTTAGAAAGGAACTATTTCGGGCAGCCCAGGGTTTAGGAGCCACCCTGAACCGTCGTCCCATCCATGTCTCCCAGACGAGTGAACTAGAAAAAAGTTTACTGGTGACGGGCTTTGCCTACGATCGTTGTCAAACCCCCGATAATAATTATGCCGAATTCTGTTATCTGACCCATCTGACCCAAGGGGTACGCCGCAGCGGTTCCGCTGCCAAAGACTTAACCGATGTGGCCTGTGGGCGCTTAGATGGTTATTGGGAACGAGGGATTAATCCCTGGGATATGGCTGCGGGAATTATTCTGATCGAAGAAGCTGGCGGTAAAATTAGCGCCTACGATGAGAGTCCTTTTCTGATGGAAACGGGGCGAATCTTGGCCACCAACGGACAGATTCACACCACCTTAAGCCAAGCTCTGCAAAAAGCCGCCTCTTGGAGTTTTCAGTTTTAATTCGGCGTTTCTTTTAATATTTATTGCGATTATCATTGTGATTAGAGTAGGACTCGCTGTATGCCTTTTCCGATTTCCCAGGGATTATTTCAATTTGATTTAATCGATCACTTCGCTGTTTTAGGAGTCTCGATCGATGCCGAACAGGAGGAGATTCGCGAGCGTTACTTAAAAATTGCCTATAAACTCCATCCCGATACCTGTTGCATTCACACCCCCACCGAAAGGGAACAGGCTAATGAGTTACTCTCAAAATTAGTTAACCCAGCCTACGAACATCTAAGCCGCAAACTATCTCGGGAAGAATTTCGCCTTGTTTTAACACAAATGGGCAAGGCAATGGCGAAGGATTCGGGTAAAATCACTATCAGCAGCGAACCAGCTAGAAAACTAGCCCAGTTCACCGCTAACTATGAATTAGCCTATCAAAAAACCCTGCAATCTTTGGCGATCGATCAATATACCGCCCTAGAAAACACCTATCAGAAAATCGCCCAACTCAGTGAACTCAATCTGGTTTATCTGATCTTAACCGAAGGTCAGGGCAACAAGAAAACTATCCAGAAAGTCTTTATCTCCCAAGGCAATCCTAACCAGTCCGAGTTATTGGGAGCGACTGTCACGACGGCAGCCGAGGCTAAAGCCAAAGAATCGCCCCTAGAAGCCTATATTCGCCGCGCCCAAGCCTCTCTTGACCAAAATAACCCCGCCCAAGCTTTGCGAGAATTGCGCGATGCCCTGCGGCAAGAACCGGATAATGGCATCTGTCACGCCCTGCTCGGTTTAGCCTACCTGCAACAAAATCAACTCGCCATGGCCCGGGTTCATATCAATCGTGCCTGGCAAGTCAGCCCCAAAGATGCGACGGTGATTAGGTGCAAACGGGAACTAGATAAAGTAGTTAATCCTAATGTTGAAATGGAAGACCAGAAGGGACAAAAAAAGGAAGGGGATCGCAAGGGCGGTTTTTGGTCTCTATTTGGTGATAATAAAGAATAACCAGATCAAACCATAACGGTATAAAGTTGATACCAAATTATCATTTTAACCTGCGTGTTACTCAACGCGGGTTACAGGAGAAAAGAAACGATCAGCCCGAGACTCAAGCTCAAAATAGACAGACAAAACAGATCTACCCTGATCAGTAATAGTTAGGGTTTGCGGCAAAAAGTTTTTCGTGGGGGCAGGGTGTGGGGTGTAGGGTTTTACCATTTTCAGGTGGTCAACTACCTAATTTTCAGGGAAAAAGTACCTGAATTTTCCCCCTGATCACTCCCATGCCTGGTACTTTTTGATTGACAAAAAGTCTAAAAGTCTTACCCAACAAGGTTTTTAGATTTATTCAGCAGAC
>NZ_JADBTZ010000395.1:0-4622 GCF_020245885.1 Microcystis sp. M165S2
AACTGCACAATATTTATTGAGAGAATATTTATCGATTTTGTCTTCTCTCTTGGCATCCATCCAAAGCCTTAAAGCCTTATTACGGATGAATTGTACTGTACGAATAGCTTCATCAATGGCAGAACACTGACTTGGTTTGACTACCGCCTTCATTTCTAAGACAATCATTGTTTATCGACCTCAAACAACTTATTTTGTTCTAACATATCCTGCACAAAACTGTCAAGGATTTAGTGGTGCTTCGTGTCACTGAGCCTGTCGAAGTGCTGTTCTATATTGGTCGGGTTTCATCCCGTCAGTCAAACTGAGGGTCTTCACCCGACATTTAAGATAATCTTCCGGTTGTCGTTTGCCAGGCTCAGAACTAGGATAGGAAAGAACGAGGCATTAATGCAGCAAGAGAGGCTTATACTGTGACTAATGTAGCGATCAATGTCCGATTAACCGAGACTTCTCTGTGGCAATGGCAAACATGGCAAGGATTGCCCTATCTTACCTGTAGTCTCCTAGAGGATTGGTCCCACGGCTTTTTTACCCGTCATTATTACCCCCAAACCCCGGAAGCTTTTACGGCTGCTCTGGGGACAAATGTACCGGTTTATCGGGTTAAACAGGTACATGGCGATCGCCTATTAAATCCCCAAGGGATTACTAACCCGGAAATTGTCGAAGCGGATGGAATTATCACCGATGCTTCCGGTCAAGGGATTTGGGTGGCCAGTGCTGATTGTACGCCCGTACTAATAGGCGATCGCTCTACTGGTGTTGGGGTGGCAATTCATTCTGGATGGAGAGGGACGGCCAAAAGGATAGTTCCCAAAGCAGTAAAGCAGTTATTAAACTCCGGTAGTTGTTTAGATAACTTAGTGCTGGCCCTGGGGCCGGCAATTGCCGGGGAAGTGTATCAAGTAGAGACAGAAGTTGCCGCAGAAGTGGGTTTAAGTTTATTCCCCCAAGAAACCAATCCCGACCAAATTCTGGCGAATTTATTTAACCTGTCCCCCTCCCCCTTATTTGCTGACGAGGAAAAAGGAAAAGTGCGCTTAGACGTGCGACGGGTGATTTATCATCAACTACAACAGTTAGGAATTAGGGATGAACAAATTGCGATCGCTCCTTTTTGTACCTATCAACAAGAGGATCATTTTTTCTCCTATCGTCGGGAAAAAGCCAAAAAAATTCAATGGTCTGGCATAGTTAGCCGTTAATAACTCAGTGGACCTTCTCACTCAAGAATTCGTCCTTTCTTTTCACTGATTACTGATTAATACTCACTGATAACTGAAAAATCCCCCCCCTCTCCCATGCGTATTGTTTTTTTCGGAACCCCGACTTTTGCTGTTCCCACCCTAAAAAAATTATTAGCCAATCCCGATATAGAAGTAATTGCCGTCGTTACCCAACCGGACAAGCGCCGGGGAAGGGGTAATCAATTAATCCCCTCACCGGTGAAACAAATAGCCATAGAACAGCAAATACCAGTTTGGCAGCCCAAAAGTGTCAAAAAAAACGCTCGAACCTTAGATTTTCTCAGACAATCGCGGGTGGATGCCTTTGTGGTGGTTGCCTACGGACAAATTCTCTCCCCAGAAATTCTAGAGATGCCGAGATTAGGCTGTATTAACGTTCATGGCTCAATTTTACCGAAATATCGGGGAGCAGCCCCCGTGCAGTGGTGCATCGCTAGGGGAGAAAAAGAAACCGGCATTACCACCATGTTAATGGATGCGGGCATGGATACCGGACCGATGCTACTGAAAGCCTACACCCCGATCGCTCTTTTTGACAATGCCGAACAGGTGGGAGCAACCCTAGGACAAATGGGGGCGGATTTGCTCCTAGAAACCCTCTCTAAGCTCGATCAAGCAGAAATTACCCCAATTCCTCAAAATAACGACGATGCCACCTATGCCCCTTTAATTCAAAAATCTGACTATCTAATCCACTGGCAAGATTCGGGCCGGAGAATTCACGATCGAGTCCGGGGTTTTTATCCTCATGCGCTAACCACTTTCCGGGGACAACCTCTAAAAGTGATGGCGACTATTCCCCTAGACGATCCTAGTCAACTGCCTCGAGAATTACAGACAAAAGACCTTTCTCATCTAAGCGGAGAAGTGGGATCGATCGTGGCTCTCTGGAAAAATTTCGGGCCGGTAGTGCAGACGGGTGAGGGTTTATTATTATTAAAAGAAGTGCAATTATCGGGAAAATCACCGCGTTCTGGTGGGGATTTGGTCAATGGTTCCCGTTTAACTATCGGTGAGATTTTCGGTCAATAGTTTTGGTGGGGATGGCTTTCCTTTGCTCCTCTATGCTTCACTGGTGAAGATTTTTTTCAACTTGCGAAAGCGATCGGAATAACTTCTTAACACTTCGATCGCAAACATGGGGGTTTCCTGCACGGCAAATAAAAACTGCGGTTGATTGAGACAGGCTAATTTACAATCAGTTTTGGCAATAGCTGTGGATTCTCGCAGTTTATCCCCATGCAGGAGCGATCCTGCTCCGAATACATCCCCTTTTTCTAGAGTTTCTATCAATTGTTCCTTGATATACATCTCCACTTCTCCGCTAAGAATACCGTACATTAACTCGCCCTCCGTGCCATCGGCAAAAATAACTTCACCAGCTTGAAAAGTGCGATCGGGATGATTTTCGAGAATTTTAATCGTGTCCACGGGACTTAACATGATTTAACAATAATTTTTCGGGTTATCTCTCCTATTTTCCGATATATTGAACTCCCCGATCATCGTTTTTGTATGTAAGAACACTTGAAACTTCTCTACCTGACAAAGATTCGGTTTGACTCTCAGAAATGCTTTGTTTAATGCTTGTCGGGGAGAGAAAATTTCCGTCTTCATACCTTTATCCTCTTCCTACCCAATCCGATTTTTCAGTCTATTTTTTTCTCTCTTATCTTCGCTGAAAAACCCTATATATATGGGCGCACGGATTCCGATCATACATAAAGTATAAAGCAAGTCTCGCCATTTGTCAAGGGTTTTCTGAAAATCTCCCCCACTTCCCACTTCCTTGAGAAAATACCTAGTTTAAAACTGTTCGATCGCTTCTTGGGTGATTTCTGCGATCGCTGCTAAACTGGGACTGACCTGGCCGATATCGGTGGATAACCAGAGAAGATACTCGACGTTACCCGCAGGTCCGGTAATGGGAGACCAAGTTAAACCCCGATAGAACCATCCTAAGACTTCGGCGGCCTGTAAAACCTGAAAAATCGCCCCCGCTTGGTCTTGGTGGTCGCGAACTACCCCTTTTTTGCCGACTTTTTCCCGTCCCACCTCGAATTGGGGTTTGACCAATAAAATCGCTTCTCGCGGTGGATTTAATAGCGTCCACAGGGTCGGTAAAACTTTGGTCAAAGAAATAAAGGACAGATCCATAACTGCTAAATCGGCGGGTTTTTCCTGTCCGTATAACTTTTCCGGGGTTAAATAGCGAAAATTAGTTCTTTCTAGTAAAATAACCCGTTCATCCTGCCGTAAACTCCAGGCCACTTGTCCATAACCCACATCGACCCCATAAACCCGTTTTGCTCCTTTTTGCAAGAGACAATCGGTAAATCCCCCCGTGGAAATGCCTCCATCTAAACAAATGCGAGCGCTGACATCGATGGCAAACAATTCTAAGGCCTTGGCTAATTTTTCGCCCCCCCTTGACAAATAGGGCAGTTTCTGCTTAACCTCGATCGCCGCTTCTGGGTCGATTTCTGTGGCCGGTTTATCGATGATTTGATGATTGACTTTCACCTCTCCAGCGCGAATTAATCGCTGTGCCTGTTGACGGGAATCACAGAGATTTTTGGCTACTAATAATAAATCTAATCTTTGTTTCGGCAAGGAAGGCCTCCCAATAATCAGCACCTAATTCTAAAAAATACCTTATTTTTCCGCAAGCAATCCCAGAAGGAAGATTATAAGTAAGGAGAGGGGTAAGCGAAACCCATCAGCTACATTTTCGCTGCCATCCCGATATTTTATGGATAAAGATACTCAATTCGCCGTTTTGGTCATTGGCATCCCCTTTCTAGGACTAGCTTACTGTGGCTTGATTTTTGCCGTGATGATCTATTGGGTGTGGGCCCGGGAACATCCCGTGACCATGGCCACTTTTTTCGTCCTTGCTCCTTCTTTGATTTCTGGCTCTATCTGGCTGTTAGCCTCCTATAAAGCCCGCCAAAAGGAGCGTTTAGGGTTATAATTGTATAATTGGCAAGACTATCCCATTGGCCTCTAGAGAACAACTAATGTGGGGCAATGTGGGGGTGAATTGCCTTCCCGCTCCCCTAGATAGGGTCTGCTGAATAAATCTAAAAACCTTGTTGGGTAAGACTTTTAGACTTTTTGTCAATCAAAAAGTACCAGGACTGGGAGTGATCAGGGGGAAAATTCAGGTACTTTTTCCCTGAAAATTAGGTAGTTGACCACCTGAAAATCGGTAAAACCCATCCCCCATCCCCCATCCCCCATCCCCCATCCCCCATCCCCCAACCCCCAACCCCCACCGAAAAACTTTTTCAGCAGACCCTAGATAACTTGTTCTTATCACCACAACTAGGGGAGAGCCTTAAAGATTAGATATTTTTCTGGTGATAGTTA